>JAZUGG010000015.1:0-25620 GCA_045641105.1 Ruminococcus sp.
GGTGTACGAGGGGGACAGAGTCCCCCTAAGAAGCAGTAAACCGAGCGAAGCAACGGTTTACGGACTGTCCGCAGTCATATACCTCGGCTTGACCGACGAAAAAGCTTTAATCTATAAAAGTAAATGCTGTTGCCATGATAAGTTTCGGTATAAATATTGACACCGCCGCATAATAGTGATATAATAGAAATATCTTCAGGGCAGGGTGGAATTCCTGACCGGCAGTAAAGCCTGCGAACCTCGTTATGAGGCTGATTCGGTGCAACTCCGAAGCCGACGGTATAGTCCGGATAGAAGAAGATTCTATTGTTTTCAGAATTATCATGCCCCGAATATTCGGGGATTTTTTATTCTAAGGAGAAATTATGACTGACGCTGAGTTTATGGCTCATGCTCTTGAACTTGCAAAAAAGGGCATGGGTTTTGTTTCGCCAAATCCTATGGTTGGTGCGGTTATTGTACGTGACGGTAGAATAATCGGTCAGGGCTGGCACAGAAAATATGGTGAACTTCACGCCGAAAGGAACGCTTTTGCCGACTGCGATTCCCGTGGTATCGACTGCACAGGAGCGGATATGTATGTCACACTTGAACCATGCTGTCACCACGGCAAAACGCCTCCATGCACCGAGGCTGTTATCTCACACGGCATAAAACACGTTTTTATAGGCTCATCAGATCCCAATCCGCTTGTTGCAGGCAAAGGCGTACAAATTCTGCGTGAACACGGAATTGAAGTCACCGAAGGCGTTCTGCGTGAGGAATGCGATGCACTGAATGAGATATTCATGCACTATATAACAACAAAACTTCCGTTCGTGACTATGAAATACGCCATGACTATGGACGGCAAAATTGCCTGTTATACGGGAAAATCGCAGTGGATAACAGGTGAAGCCGCCCGTCAGCGTGTACAGCTTGAAAGGCTCAGACATTCAGGCATAATGGCAGGAGTCGGCACGGTTATTGCTGATGATCCGATGCTGACCTGCCGTCTTGAAAACGGGCGCAATCCAATAAGAATCATCTGCGATTCGCATCTCAGAACTCCGCTTGACAGCAATATCGTGAAAACTGCGCATGATATCCCCACGATAATTGCCTGTGCAGATGATGACATTAAAAAAAGACGTATTTTTGAGGATTTCGGCTGTCAGGTCATTGTCTGTCCTGACGAAAAAAGCAAACGGGTTGATCTGAAAAAACTTATGGAAATTCTCGGCAGTCAGAAAATAGACAGCATTCTTCTTGAAGGCGGCGGCGAATTGAATTCATCTGCCCTTGAATGCGGTATTGTCAATAAAGTTCAGGCATATATCGCTCCGAAAATTTTTGGCGGAGCAAGTGCAAAAACGCCTGTTTCGGGACTTGGTGCGGATTGTCCTGACCATGCATATATACTTGAAGATCAGAAAATATCCGCAGTCGGAAATGATATTCTTATCGAAAGTCGGGTGAATTATGTTTACAGGAATAATTGAGGAAGTCGGCACAGTTTCCACGGTACACAAAAGCGGAACAAGCTCATTTATCCGCATACAGGCAAAAACTGTCCTTACCGACGTTCATCTCGGAGACAGCATTGCTGTCAACGGTGTCTGCCTGACTGTCACTTCTTTTGACAGCAGTACATTTCAGGCTGATGTCATGAATGAAACTCTCAGCCGTTCATCGCTCGGCAGTCTCACAAACGGCAGTCCTGTCAATCTTGAACGTGCCATGTCTGCAAACGGACGTTTCGGCGGTCATATTGTCTCAGGTCATATCGACGACACGGGCACTGTCACAGCTATTGAAAATGACGGGATAGCAGTCTGGTATACCATTTCGGCTGACAGTTCGATACTGCGGTATATCGTGGAAAAGGGGAGTATCGCCATTGACGGGATAAGCCTCACTGTAGCAAAAGTCACGGATACAGATTTCAGCGTGTCAGTGATTCCGCATACAGCCGCACAGACAAATCTTTCGTCAAAAAAAATCGGCAGTATCGTAAATCTTGAAAACGATATCGTCGGCAAATACGTTGAAAAACTGCTCAGACCGGACAGCAGACCGCAGTCAGGAAGTAAGATAACTCTCGATTTTCTGGCTGAAAACGGTTTTTAAGGAGGAACATTGATGTTTGAATACAATGCTGTTGAAGAAGCTCTTGAAGCTCTCAGAAATGGTGAAATTATACTTGTTACCGATGATGAAGGACGTGAAAATGAGGGCGATATGATATGCGCCGCTCAGTTTGCCACTACCGAAAACGTCAACTTCATGGCGGCTAATGCAAAGGGACTTATCTGTATGCCTATGAGTGCCGCTATCTGTGAAAAACTTCATCTGCCGCAGATGGTTGATTACAATACCGATAATCACTGCACCGCTTTCACGGTCTCAATTGACCATATTGACACAACAACAGGAATTTCAGCCGAGGAACGTGGCTATACCGCTCGTATGGCTGTCAGTGCTGATGCAAAGCCTGATGACTTCCGCCGCCCCGGTCATATGTTTCCTCTTACAGCCAAAAAGAACGGCGTTCTTGAACGTGAGGGACATACGGAGGCTACCGTTGACCTCATGCGCCTTGCAGGTCTTGAAGAATGCGGACTTTGCTGTGAGATAATGCGTGATGACGGCACGATGATGCGTACACCTGAACTCCAGCAGAAAGCACAGGAATGGGGCATGAAATTCATCACCATTCAGGCGCTCAAGGACTACCGCAAAGTGAATGACGATCTTGTCGAACTGGTTGCGGACACTAAACTGCCTACAAAATACGGCGAATTCAGGGCTATCGGATTTGTGAACAAGCTCAACGGCGAACACCATGTTGCACTTGTAAAGGGCGATATTGCAGACGGTCAGGATATACTCTGCCGTGTTCATTCAGAATGTCTCACAGGTGATGCTTTCGGCTCTCTCAAATGTGACTGCGGTCAGCAGTTTGCCGCCGCTATGACACAAATAGAACAGGAGGGCAGGGGAATTCTCCTTTATATGCGTCAGGAGGGACGTGGAATAGGTCTTATCAATAAGCTTCGTGCCTATGAATTGCAGGACGGCGGCATGGATACGCTTGAAGCAAATCTTGCTCTCGGTTTCCCCGGAGATATGCGTGAATACTATATCGGCGCACAGATACTCCGCAAGCTTGGCTGTAAAACACTTCGTCTGCTGACAAATAATCCTGATAAGATCTATGGTTTAAGCGGATTTGGTCTGGAAATCAAGGAGCGTGTGCCCATACAGGTCAGCGCTACTGCCTATGACCTTTTCTATCTCCGTACCAAACGTGATAAAATGGGACATCTTCTTAATTATTAAAGGTGACGTATTATGACTTCTGTTTATTTTGTAAGACACGCACAGCCCGACTACAGGTCGAAAAATACCTCAGACCGTCCGCTGACAGATGAGGGCTTGCAGGACAGGCTGAAGGTTATTGATGTATTCAATGATATTGATATTGCGGCGCTTTATTCCAGTCCATATAAACGTGCATATGATACTGTATCTCCTCTTGCCGAAAAGCTGAACCTTGATATCATCACAGACGAGCGTTTCCGTGAACGTTTAAGCGGTGACGTACCGGGTGATTTCCTTGATTTTGCCCGACGTCAGTGGATGAATTTCACGTACAAGACCAAGGTAGGCGAGTCTCTCGGCGAAGTTCAGGCAAGGAATATCGAGGCTCTCAGTGAAATTCTCTCGAAGCACAGAGACAAAAACGTTATCATCGGCACTCATGGCACTTCACTCAGCACTATCCTTAATTATTACATCAGCAGTTACGGATATGACGATTTTCTGCGTATTATCGATTATATGCCATATGTTCTGAAAATGAATTTCGACGGTGACAGGTTCATTTCAAGCGAGGAGATATTCCGCATTGAAAAGACATACGTCAAGCCGTCGGGGAAATGAGGTTGACTGTTTATGTTTGAAAATATAATTTTTATTTTGCTGTGCATCATTGATGCCGCCATGCTTGTATTTGATATTTCCGTACTTATCTCGGTTTTCAAAGCAAAGGAAAAAGCCGTTGTTACTTCATTTGTGAATTTATCAACATTATTCGGCGAAATCGCTCTTGTAATTATGCTCCTGTTCTTACTTGGCAGAACTAAATGCATAATCATGCTTGGTGTATTTGTTCTGCTGTTTATATTGCAGTATTTCACATTCATCAGTCCCGAAGGCATATGCACTTCAATATTCAACAAAAACGGCGGAATTATTCCAAAGGACAGCATTAGCTATGAATACAGCGAAAAAAAGCTGAAACTGTATATAAACGGCTCAAAAAAGCCGCTGATATTTGATATCGGCACTACACGCACAAAAACAATTAAAATGCTTGCGGACAACTATCCGAAACACGGCTATGAAAATCCGCTTTTAAAGTAAAGGAGAATTATTATGAATATCTTAGAAGGAAATCTTATTTCTGACGGTGCAAAGATCGGCATTGTAGTCGCTCGTTTCAACGAGTTCATCACATCAAAACTTCTCGGCGGCGCTCTTGATACCCTGAAACGTCACGGCATTGAGGACGGCTGTATCGATGTTGCATGGGTTCCCGGTGCATTTGAGATACCTCTCATCGCATCAAAAATGGCAAATTCAGGCAAATATGATGCTGTAATATGCCTCGGAGCAATTATCAGGGGCAGTACGTCACACTATGACCTTGTATGCAATGAAGCCGCAAAGGGTATTGCTCAGGTTTCGCTTCAGAGCGGTATACCTGTAATGTTCGGCGTTATCACAACAGAAAATATCGAACAGGCTATCGAACGTGCAGGCTCAAAGGCAGGCAACAAGGGCAGTGAATGTGCAGAGGGTGCTATCGAAATGATAAACCTTATCCGCAGTATTTCAAAATAAAAAGATATAAAATAAGGGCATTGTCCGCTTTGAGACAATGCCCTTTTTGAATTACTTCATATTGTATCTCTTGAGGAGACTGTCGATCTTTGCATGAGGATCGATTATCTTGCTGATTGATACGTCGTGGTTGATAGCCTCGATAAAGTATGCGATATACTTTGAAACATCAACGTCATGGAACCAAGGTCTGCTGAGAAGCTCAGGTGTTCTGTATGTGAGGTTTGTACCGAATACACCGTCGATAATGCCTTCCTCATAAGCCTTGTCAAACTTGTCAAGACCATTTGTGAAGATGGTATATGTAGCATAAGTAAAGATCCTGTTTGCCTTCTTCTTCTTGAGGTTATATGCAACATCAAGCATTGACTCGCCTGATGAAATGATATCGTCAGCAACGAAAATATCCTTGCCCTCAACAGGATTGCCGAGGTATTCGTGAGCAACGATAGGATTGCGTCCGTTTACGATAGTGGAGTAGTCACGTCTCTTATAGAACATACCCATGTCAACGCCAAGAACAGATGCATAGTACATATTTCTGTTGAGAGCACCTTCATCAGGGCTTACAACCATAAAGTTTTCCTTTGAAAGGTTGATGTCCTTGATGTCTTTGAGCATCTTTTTGAGAACCTGATATGTAGGCATAACGTTATCAAAGCCCATGAGCGGGATAGCGTTCTGTACACGGGGATCATGTGCATCGAAAGTTACGATATTTGATACTCCCATTGCTTCAAGTTCCTGTAAAGCGCAGGCGCAGTCAAGTGATTCACGGTAGCTTCTTCTGTGCTGTCTGCCGCCGTAAAGAGTAGGCATGATAACGGTTATTCTGTGAGCCTTGCCGCTTGCAGCCTGAATGATACGCTTTAAATCCTGGAAATGATCGTCAGGAGACATGGCATTCTGCATTCCGAAGTAGTCATACTTTATGCTGTAGTTGCCGACATCAACAATAATAAAGAGATCCTTGCCACGGATAGTGGATTTGATGAGACCTTTGCCGTCGCCTGAAGAAAATCTCGGACATTCGCTCTTTACAAGGAAGGAATCAACATCGATACCGCCTTTGCCTGCCCAGTCAACGAGATAATCGTCAATTTTGCCGCCAAGTTCAGTAACGCTGTTCATAGCGATAATGCCGATAGGTGCAACGTTTGAATCGCTGCCGAATAAAATTTCACTTGAAGCTGTCATAAAATTGTTTTCGCACAAAAAGCTGTGCGATACTCCTTTCGCTTTTTGATTTTGTACGTTTTACTTACAGAATGACTCGATATAATGCTCAATATCCCCTGCAATTATTTCCTTTGCAACATCTGCATGGTCTACTTCATTAACAGCGGTAGTCTTGTTTTCAAGCTCCTTGTAGACCGTAAAGAAATGAGTCATTTCATCGAAAACGTGCTTTGGAAGTTCCTCGATATCCTTGTATACATTATAATTCGGATCGTCAAACGGAATAGCAATGATCTTGTCATCCTTATTGCCATTGTCGAGCATACGAATAACTCCGATAGGATAGCATCTTACCAATGTAAGAGGCACAAGCTTTTCGGAGCACAGTACAAGTACATCGAGAGGGTCATGATCGTCCGAATAAGTTCTCGGAATAAAGCCGTAATTTGCAGGATAATGGGTAGAGGTATAAAGAATTCTGTCCATTTTGATGAAACCTGTCTCTTTGTCAAGTTCATACTTGATCTTGCTGCCCTTACCAATTTCAATTACTGCTATGAAGTCATCGGGACTTATTCGTTTAGGACTGATGTTATGCCAAATATTCATAAACTCCTCCGCAGCCTGTCCCGTTTCGGGACATATTTTTGTCAGCGGAAACCGTAAAGCGACAGTAACCGCTAATATTAGTATACCATTTTTTCGGGATTTGTCAATATAGCCGACAATTTTCGGCAATTAGAATAAATTATGCCCCAATTATGGGACTTTTTCGCATATATGGCGATAATCAGGCGAATTCAGGATAACAAATACTTTGATGAAACAATATTTTTTGTCATTAATCCAGATATTATCTGAATATTGTTAATGAATAATGAATTCAGCTAATAATAAAAATAATACAAATCTATTGATTTATACTAAAAACTATTGTATAATATATATGTATTGCTATAGCCAGACATAACGAAGGGAGGAAGGAATCAAAATGAAGAATTACAAAATTGCACTGTTGGCTGAAGAAATCAATCAGAGCTATCAGAGAGAAATAATAAATGGCATTTCAACATCAGCCCCTGAATTCAATCTTGAAGTTTTTGCTTTTACATCATTCAGCGGTTCGCTGAACAATCCAAAGCATGACGCAGGCGAACTGAATATTTTCAATCTGCCTGATTTCAGGAAATTCAACGGTGCAATACTTCTTACAAATACTCTTGCAAACAAAGAAATACTCAGAAAAATTCTTGAACGAATCAAATCCGCAGGCATCCCCGCAGTTAGCATTGATAATGACGTTCCTTTCCTGTATCACATCGGTATTGACAATAAAACCGCCATGAGGGAAATTACGGAGCACATGATAAAAGTTCATGGCTGCCGCAGACTGAATTACATTTCAGGACCAAAGGATAACCCCGAAAGTTCTGACCGTCTTTCTGCTTTCCTTTCAGTTCTCAAAGAAAACGAAATAACTATTAATGATGACCAGATCTATTATGGCGATTTCCGTGCTCCGTCAGGAAAAAATGCAGTTGACGAATTTGTAAATAACAAAAATGAAATTCCGGATGCGATCATCTGCGCAAATGATGTTATGGCAGCTGCGGCTGTTAACAGGCTGATTACGCTGAATTACAAAGTACCTGATGATATAAGGGTAACAGGCTTTGACAATACCTATCTTTCAAATAATTATCAGGTCGAACTTACATCTGTTGCAAGACCTCTGATGCTTTCGGGCGTGCTTGCCTGCCGTCTGCTGTATAATCATTTTCTTCATGGCCCTCAGCAGCGCAGTCTTGTCCTTGAAATGGCTACTAATTTCACAGAAAGCTGCGGATGTACGGAAAATGCACGTACTGACTTAAGTTACTTTAAAAGCCTTAACTACAGTAATTATATGAAATTTGAAAATTCACAGTCTTTCATGTCTTATATCAACAAATTTTCATGTGACCTTATCGGATGCAGTACTTATGAGGAATATATTGAATATCTTAAAGCCTTCTGCGAGGAGATAGATCCTGAAGAATTCTATTTCTGCCTCTGTGACAACTGGAATAAGGATGCTTTTTCTGACGAGACATCACTGAAAATGCTTGTTGATAAAGCTGTGCCTACCGAATACACCGGAAAGATCATTGTTCCTATCGCTTATAAAAACGGCAGATTCTATGAGGGAGACAATATTGATGCGCATGATATTGTCCCTGTAATTCCTGATGATGATGATTCGGGAAAACTGCTTTATGTAATTCCGCTTCATTCTGCGGAAAGATGTCTTGGATACATGGTTCTCAGGCACACCAAACTGTCGCTCAACAATTCACTTTTCGAGACATTCTGCATTAGCGTCAGCAATTCACTTGAAAACATACGAAAGATACTTTGCCTTGAAAGTGCAGTCAGCCGACTTGAAAATCTCTATGCTCAGGACACATTCTCAGGCATATACAACAGAAACGGTTTTGTTCGTGCAACAAATGACCTGTACAAAAACTGCGTTGAGGGGAAAAAGAACATTATGCTGATGTTTATTGACCTTGACGGACTTAAAGCCATAAACGATACCTATGGTCACGGAACAGGTGATATCGCTATAAGCAGTATAGCAAGCGTACTTGTGAAATCATGCGTGAACAACGAGGTTTTCTGCCGTTTTGGCGGCGATGAATTCATTGTTTTCGGCTCGGATTATTCTGTTGAGAGGGCAGAAAAACTGAAAGAAAGCATACAGAAAAATATAGAAAAAATCAATATGACAAGCCACAATCCATTTATGCTCAGTGCAAGTGCAGGCTATGTCATTAAAGTACCGAATGCCGACGAGGAACTTTTTGATTTTGTCACTCTTGCCGATCAGGTGATGTACGAAGAAAAAAAGAAGAAAAAGCATTCAAATTACCTCAAAACATGATGGTATCTGTAATCAACAGCCACAAAAAAAGGACAGCCGAAGCTGTCCTTTAATTTTTTATTAATTTCTCAACATGGGAGTTTGGTAATAAGATCAAGCAGATACATCTGTATTCTCTGTGCGTCCATATTTGTAACGCCGTCATTTCCGTATACATCCGCATTTGCCATACCCTGTGATGTAATGTGACTTGCATCAGAACCATTCAGACCATAAACCGGAGCATTTACCAGTGACTGCATGATAAGAACAACGTCAGCAATATTAACTATTTTGTCACAGTTTGCATCGCCGTAAATATCAGCCTTTTCAGAATCTTTAATCGGAGCAGATGTTACTGTTGTCTTTGTAGTTGTAACTGTTGTCTTTGTAGTTGTAACTGATGCCTTTGGAGTTGTTGTAACTGTTGCGCCCGGCTTAGTTGTAGTTGTCTTTGCAGTTGAACCTGATACTGTAGTTGTTTCCTTGATAACAGGAGCAACATAGCCTTCCTGTTCATGCTCAGGACGTGTTCCGTCAGGTTCTTCGCCCCAGATAAGTTCGCCGTTAGCATAAAGTGTGATCTTTTCTGTGATCTGTGCGGCTGAGTTGTCATCCTCGAAGCTTACGAGGTCAGCATAGCTGTAGTCGTTTGTTGAATCCCAGATAGTGTCGTATGTTTCAGGATTCATCTTGTTGAGGAGACCGAACTGATATACACGGCTTCCGTAGAAGTCACAGTTCTGCCATGAGATCTCAAGGTAGTATGTACCGTTGTCGTCATACTTGATAGGTTCAGAAATAGTAGCCTGATTCTTGCCGTCAGTGAAGCTCTTTTCCTGATCGTAGTCAATACGTGTTTCGATGAATGAGATATCCTCACCGATATCAAGCTGTTCCTGAATGTTGAAGTAGTATCTTGCCTTAAGATCGCTCTCAAATTTAGGCGGGTTGACTGTTCTGTTGTGAACGACTACCTTGATCTGGATACCGGCATCAGTTTCCTGGTTCTTACCGCCTGAGATATACATACCTGTCGGGAGCGGATCGCCCTGTTCATCTACCTGATCGTATCCGTGAGCATTCTTGGACATATCGAAATCAGGGTTGATGTGGTTTTCCTTTTCAAATTCCTTGCCCTTTGCACCGTAGAAGTGATAAAGACCTGCAAGGTCGCCGCAGAAACCTGCGTTATAGTCGTCTGTAACTTCGTTGTAGATATAGTCCTTTGTAACATCGCTGTGGAAGTCATCAAGGTCAGGACCGCCTACGAGAGCGCCCCAGAGAGTGTGTACCTGTACTACAGGATCATCCATGCTCTGTGTAGGTGAGCAGTGTGATGAACGGTGGTGAGGCTGTGAAGCAAAGCTGTTGCCGTAGCCTACCTCATAAGCATAGCCCATAGGGTTGTTGCCTAAGATATATTCCATCTGAGCCTTTGCCCATGGGAGGAATACATCATCACCTGTTGTCTTTGCATAAACGCAGGCACAAAGACCGGCAGCAGTATTATAACGTGCTGAACCATAACCTGAAACAACTGCCCAGCCCTTTGGTGACTTAGCAATAAAGTCGCTGCTTGTGTCGCTGTTTTTGAGGGCAGGAATTTCATCGTATGTCATAGGAGTATTCCAGAGGAAGTCGTCCATGCCGAAATATTTATGACCGTGAACAGGCTCATAGTTCCATTCTGATGAATCTACAGATGCGCTGCAGCCTGACCAGAATTCAAGGTTATAACGGAAGATGTACCAGTCACGGGCAGTATTTGTAATAGGTGCAAGCTTAGCAAATACGCCGCCCCATACAGTATCCCAGCAGTGAACCCAGATGTTCTGCCAGCAGTTGCCTGTATCGGAAATGATACGCTTCATATAGCCTGTGTAAGGGTGAGCGCCCTTGTCGTTTGTGGTTTCTTCGTCAACAGCGATAATTGCTTCGATATATTCATCGTAAGCAGCCTGTTTAACTGAAGGATCTTTTTCAACGAAAGCATAGTAGAGCCATACAGCAGCCCATGCAAGCTCATCGTAATCGTAACTTGAAGTATAGAAACCGCCGTCATAGCCAAGGCTTGTTGCGATAGGTGTTGTTGCACCTGCATCTTTTTCTTCCATATGAGTCTCAACAGCAAAATCATACAGAGCTTTTGCATATTTGAGGGATTCTTCTGCATATTCAGGATCCGTGTCCTTGAAGTTAAGGTAGTTGATCGCAAGTGATGCAGCTGCACCTGCGCACTGGTCTGATGCAGGCATTTCCTTTGTTGCAAAATATGCAGGACGCTTAACGCCGCATGAAGATGATGCAACGAATGTGCCGTCAACCTGAAGTTCAGGAGGGCACCAGTAGTTATGGTCGTTATTACCTTCGCCTACCTGATAACAGTAACCTACGACCTTGTCGTCATCGTCAAGGAAAGTAGCCTTGATAAAGTAGTCGTTGATCCATCTGAGTTCGTCTTCAACGTGCTTCTGAAGACCTGTTTCCTCATAGGCATCTCTGAATTCATAGTAGCCCCAGCCTACTGTAGAAGCAGAGTAACTGCCCGGAAGGCCGAACTTAACGTGGTCACCGGCATCGTGCCAGCCGCCTGTGAGGTCAAGTGTGCCGTTTCCGTCAGGATCGAGATATTTTTTATTTGCCTCAATGAATTTTGATGACATATTTACGCCCACATAAAGGTCAGGATCGTCATCGCCGAGAACAGACTTTCCGTCATCTCCCTGACCAAGTCCCTGATCTTCCTGAAGCTGATCGTCAGTTTTACCCTTATTGACGTTCGGCATCGGGCTCATCGGAACGAGCGGGATTTCGGCATCCTGAATGTGGCAGTTTGCACGCCATGAATAATAGCCGTCGTTAGCTACCTCGTCGCCGCACTTGTTTGCATCATAGAAACAGAGCGCATACTGAAGTGCTTCAGCATAGTTGTGGTAGTTGTTGGGATTTTCCTTGTCAATTACCGCAGCGTTTGAAACAGCCGTAACAGAGCTTGTCACAAGTGTAGCAGCCGCTGAGATACAAGCCAGGGACTTTTTGATAATTAACCCCTTGTTCATGTAAAATACTTCCTTTCAAAAGCTATTAAAGCAGATTTTTTTCCTTAAGCCTGTCAAATACTATGTTATAGCCGTCATTACCATCCTTGAGTGAGCGATTGACACGGCTGATTGTAGCCGTACTTGCACCTGTTTCGGTAACAATGCTGTTATAAACTCTGTGCTCGTCCAGAAGCTTTGCAACGTGCAGACGCTGTGCGAAAGCTTTGAGTTCAATGCTTGTGCAGAGATCATCAAAGAATTTATAGCAGTCGTCAACTGAATCAAGGGTAAGAATGGCTTCAAACAGTAAGTCCATGCTTTCGGATTTGATTTTTTCGATCATGTTAAAAATCTCCATTCTGCCATAAGGCGAAATTATAGAATAATTTTCATACTTTACATTGTAACACATTATTACGCAAAAGTAAAGTGCTTTTGCAATTTTCAGAATGAAAAATATACATATAAATATACACCTTGTAATTATAATACCATATTCAACAGAAAAAGTAAAGTTTTTTTCTGAAAGTCCGCAAATTTTGGGGAAAAAGCACGATTGACAGCAAGAAACAACCTGATATAATTGACAAAACAAATCAAATTCCGAGCAAAAAGAAAAGGTCTCCGTACAAAAATAAAATATACGGAGACCTTTTTTAATTAAATTATCGACAAATTAATCTCAGCATCCGCATCCGCAGCCTGAATTGCCATTGTTTCCGCATCCGCAGTCGTTATTGCCGCAGCCTGAGAAAAGAAGAAGAACAAGAAGAACGAGAACGATAGTGCTCCAGCAATTGCCGCTTCCAAAACTTGAATTACACATAAAAAGCTCCTGACTGAATGCTGTTTCAGCATTCTGATGTATTTGAAGCGCTTTTCTCTGCGCTTCATAGTACATAATATGCATTGGCAGAAAATGTGTTACAGAATTTTTCTTCTGTCACAGATACGACAAATATCGCATGAAAAATGTGGCATAATAGACTGAGAATATATAACGGAGGCAGAAATGAATACAGAAAAATACACAAAGAAATCACAGAAGATCATCAGCGGCGCTCTTTCAGCCGCCTCAAAGCTCGGTCATACGTTTATCGGAAGCGAACACCTTCTCCTTGCAATTGCCGAGGAGGGCACATCTGATGCGGCGCACATCCTTGCAGATAACGGCATTTCGGCAAATGCTGTCCGAAACAGCGTGACGGCACTTGTAGGGCAGGGAACACCGTCATTTCTCAGTGAACGCTGTTATACATCAACTTTCAGAAAAATACTCAACAAAGCTGCTGATATGGCGCAGATAAGCAGAAAAAAACAAGTATCTCCCGAACATATCCTTGCTGCGGTCATAATGCACCAGACCTGCACAGCAAGCAATATTTTGCGGAAGATCGGCGGTGATCTGCGTGGAATATGCGGCAGGCTGCAAATATCCGAACCATACAGCATACCCGATGTAACGAGTGAAATTTTCAGACCTGAACCTTCACAGCTGCCAAATCTCTACAAGTACGGCAGAAATCTCACAGATGAAGCTGTGCTTCAAAAGAAAGACGCTCTGACAGGCAGAAACAGGGAAGTTGCAAGAGTAATGCAGATACTTTCAAGGCGAACCAAAAACAATCCATGTCTCATAGGCGGTGCAGGCGTGGGAAAAACGGCAATAGTTGAAGGTGTAGCCGAATTGTTCATGCAGAATCGTGTCCCTGACAGCCTGAAAAACAAGTATATTTTTTCGCTTGATATGGCTTCCCTGCTGTCGGGAGCAAAATACCGTGGCGATTTTGAGGAGCGAATCAGAGCCTGTCTTGATGAAGCTGTATCGGCAGGCAATATAATTCTTTTTATTGACGAGATACATTCCATAGTCGGTGCAGGTGCGGCGGAGGGGGCTATCGATGCCGCAAATCTTATGAAGCCTCAGCTTGCCCGTGGTGAATTACAGGTAATAGGCGCTACTACGTGTGAGGAATACCGCCGGAGTATTGAAAAGGATTCAGCTCTTGAACGACGATTTCAGGCTGTCACTGTCAACGAGCCAACACCTGCAGAGTGTATTGAGATACTGAAAGGACTGCGCAGAAAATACGAGGAATTCCATAATACGCTCATATCCGACAAAATAATCGATATGTCGGTAAAACTTGCTGTCAGATACATTTCATCACGCTGTCTGCCCGATAAAGCTGTTGATGTTCTTGATGAAGCCTGTGCGGCGGCAAAACTCAGAAAATGCGCAGATAATCAGAAATACGCCTGTGCTGTCACCGAAAACGATGTAAGAAACGTTATATCCCAGAAAACAGGCATACCTCTCAAAGAAATAACCCTTGAAGATGGAAGAAAAATGAATGAACTTCGTGCAATTCTCTCACAGCGCATAATAGGTCATGAACAGGCTGTGAAAAGAGTATCTGATGCCATTTGCAGAGCACGTTCAGGACTTCGTGACAGCACAAGACCTGCGGCAGTATTCCTTTTTGCAGGGCCTACGGGAGTAGGCAAAACACAGCTTGCAAAAGTGCTTGCGGAATGTCTTTTCAGCGCAGAAAACAGCCTGATACGCATCGATATGTCAGAGTATATGGAAAGACATTCCGTGGCAAAGCTTATTGGTGCGCCTGCGGGGTACAAGGGCTATGACGACGGCGGAACTCTTTGTGAAATGGTAAGGAGAAAGCCATATTCCCTGATACTTTTTGATGAAATAGAAAAAGCAGACCACGATGTGCTTAATATTCTTCTGCAAATCACCGATGACGGCATACTGACCGATTCTTCGCTTAATACTGTGAGTTTCCGCAACTGTGTCATAATCATGACATCAAATGTCGGAGCGGAAGAAATAACAAATCATACATCTCTCGGTTTCGGCGGAGTTGGAGCTGATGATGAAAAAGAGCGTGTCATTGAACGTATCAGGAACCGTTTTTCTCCTGAACTTGTCAACCGCATGGACGATATAATCGTCTTTGGCAGACTTTCGGGAGATGACCTTGTTAAAATAAGCAGAATCGCCCTTGACGGTCTTGCGGAAAGAGCGGCTGAAATAGGCATAAAGCTTGAATATTCGGACAAAACAGCAGAAATGATAGCAATGGCAAAAGATACGGAAAAATACGGTGCAAGACCGATAAGGCGCAGAGTTACGGAACTTGTTGAAAACGAACTTGCAAAAATGATAGTATGCTCTGAACTGAAAAAAGGCGACAATGTCCGAATTGACGAAGAAAACGGAAAGATACGCATCACCAAAAGTGTTGCGGTAGGATAAAAAAAATTCTCAGGCAGAGCATTATCCGCCTGAGAATAAATTTTTTGTAAAGAAGTTAGCTTAGAATATCACACATTACGAAATTGAAGGCATATTGGCAATCGGAAGTGCTGTCACAAGTTCAAGCATAAACATCTGGATGCCAAGAGCGTCATTATTTGTAACACCGTCATTGCCGACAACATCTGCATTTTTCATGCCCACTGCCGTGATATGTGACTTGTCTGAACCGTTCACACCATATACATCAGGATTTACCATTGACTGCATAATAAGCACAACGTCGCCCATATTTATGCTTCCGTCGCAGTTTGCATCGCCATATACAACGTTTTGCGGTATTAAAGTTTCAGTTGAGGAAGTAGTCGTTGCAGAAGTTGTAGTAGTTGTTGTAGCCGAAGTAGTCGTTGTGGTGGTGGTTGTAGTTGCAGAAGTCGTTGTTGTTGTCTCAGTAACGATCTGTGCTCCGACAAATTCATAACCGGCTATAGCCATTTCGTCATCGTGCCACCATACCTGAATCTCAGCAGAAGAAGCATCACACTTGAATTTGCTGAACGGAATTGTGATATCAAGCTTTCCGTTTCCGTCAAATGTACCGTCCCATTCAATAGCTTCCCAGTCAGCACCATTCAGATAGCCGAGACAGCCGTTGTTGTATGCACCTGCTGTACCCTCGAAATGAATAACGATACTGCCTGATTTATCAGCCTTGCTCAGATCAACCTTCTGCTTGATCGTCTCATCAACAGGAGTATCAGGAACTTCTGTAGTTGAACCGCCAACTATAGAAATGCCCTTTACTTCTGTAACAGAATTGGTTCTTACGAAAAGGTGAGCGATATCAGCTGTACTGCCTCCCCATGCCTGAGAAATATGCTTTGAAGAATAATATGCAATGCCGTTCTTGTCGTCAACGTCATAAGCCTTTACTTCTGTCCAGTTGTCCCATGCACCGTCAGTAAAAGCGATAACAGGCTCTGAACCGCTGAATTTTACAGCTACATCCTTGCCGTCAAGATCAGCCCATGCCGAATCAACAGGGCCTGCGCAGTTGCCGTCCTTGACTGATGCATCTATTTTCTGTGAAGTGCTTAAAAGTGACTTGCCCGATGAGAAATCAGGATGATCGTACTGAATGCCCTGTTTCTGACCGCCCCATGCGATGGATTTGTCATTGATAACTGACATCATCTTGTCAACTACCTTTTCTGACTCCTCATACCATGTGAGACTGCTTCTGTTGAAGTAGCCGTGGCATTCTCCAGGTGATGTAGGACTGCTGTAAACATTGTTATCCCAGAGTACGCACGGAATGCCCATCTGCTTTGTTTCGGTCATATACTGTTCAGCCCATTTAACACGAGCCTCTGTGTTGTTGAAGTTTGAAGTACCGAATTCACCGATAACGACAGGAATATCCTTTGCGATGAAAGTCTTGCGTATACCTTCAAGAATCTGTGTAAGGCTTGTTGAATAAGCCTCGGAGAATGTACTGTGGTCTTTGACTTCAGAATTCATGGTGAAATCATACGGAGCATATGCGTGAACGGAAGCGGCAACATACGGATCGTCAGGGATTTTGACGAGTGACATCATCGATGTATCGCTTGAAGCGCAGTAGCCAGGAACCATAAGCAGACGTGTATCACTGTATGGAGAATCAATGCTTCTGATAAGCTTAACAAAATCAGCATTGAGATTATTTATCGTATCAACTTCGTTCTGCTGAGGTCCCCACCATTCGTGAGTTGTACCCTTTGCACGAGGTTCATTCATGCTCTCAAAAATGAGATGCTGGTCATAGTCCTTGAACTCGGTAGCTATCTGAGTCCATATTTTTTCAAATTTAGGCTTCATTTCATCATAAGCAGTACCAAGGTCAGCACGGTCTACCCAGTTTTCGTGATGCAGGTTAAGTATTACGTACATATCATTGTCAATAGCGTAATCAACTACTTCCTTTACACGAGCCATCCATGCAGAGTCAATATTGTTGCTGCTGTCGAGGTGCTGGAACCATGTGGTCGGGATACGGATAGTATTGAAGCCCTTTGCCTTTACAGCATCGATCATGGCTTTTGTAGTTTTCGGGTTGCCCCAGCAAGTCTCGGTATTAAGACCTGATGCGGTATCGCTCCATGCATCAAGAGTATTGCCGAGGTTCCAGCCTATCTGCATTTCTTCTGTAATTTCAAATGCGGAAAGCTGTTCAGCGGCAATAGCCTCAAGTTCGTTTGCAGGTACTATTTTCAGCGTTGACAGGAGACACATTGCTGCTGCCGAAAAGCTGATAATGCGCTTGGGATTAAAATTCATGTTAATATCCTCCTTTTTGTGTCAGTAAACTTGTGCAGAAAGTTACTGATCCTAAGCTTAACTCCGTATGAATTAAGCATTCTCTGATTAAATGATACATCATTTCAGCACGTTTGTCAAGTGACTTTGACGTATTGTTAAGATTTGTGTCATAATTTCTGTGTAATATGACAAAATAAACATCGTTTATTGTATCATTTCAATATTTTTAAGCTTAACAGAACATCTTTAATGATTAATTATCTTTGAGTATGCATTTTTGCATACGTGTCATTACACGAAATGCAATAAAAATAATATTATTTTTCATTGCAATTTTATAAAATATATGGTATAATGCCTTTGCAGGAAGTTGTATCCAAATATAATTAATCTGTTAACAGATTTAAGGAGGAGAATTAATTTGAAGAAACATTTAAAAAAGCTTGCCGCTTCATTGTCTGCTCTCTCAGTAGCCGCAGTGTCAGCATCAAATCTGTGCCTGCCTTTCACAGCTGATGCCGCATACGGAAACGGCGGAAACGGAACGGCTATCATGGAGTACCTCGACAGGGGAATCTACGCCATAAAGTCGGGAAACGGAATGTACATCAGCTGGAGATTCAATGCCTATGATGCCGCCGATGCCGAATTCAGACTTTACCGTGACGATGCTCTTATCTATGACTGCAAGTCCGGAGAATCGACCTGTTTCTGGGACAGCACGGGAAGTTCGTCATCAAGATACAGAGTTGACACCATTGAAAACGGCAAACTCGTTTCATCTGATGAATGCAAACACATTTCAGGCACGAATTATATCGATATTCAGCTTGACCGCCCCGGCAGTCAGTATATGCCTAATGACTGCTGTGTAGGAGATGTTGACGGAGACGGTCAGTATGAGATTTTCCTGAAATGGGATCCGAATAATTCTCAGGATAACGCCAACGACGGCAAGACCGACAACGTTTACATAGACTGCTATACACTTGAGGGCAAAAAGCTGTGGCGTATCGACATGGGCGTGAATATCCGTGCAGGTCAGCATTATACACAGATGTGCGTTGCGGATTTCGACTGCGACGGTAAGGCTGAACTTATAACAAAGACTGCCGATGGTACTAAAGACGGTTCAGGAAAAGTTATTGGCGACGGCAGCAAATACTATGTCAACAGCTCAGGACGAATACTTGAAGGCGCTGAATACATGACACTTTTTGAAGGTGCAACAGGAAAGGCACTTGATACGATAGATTTCCCGATGCCACGAGGCACAGCTACAGGCAACGAGGCTAAATCCACATGGGGCGACAACTACGGCAACCGCTGTGACCGTTTCAACGGTGCGATCGCATATCTTGACGGAGTTCACCCGTCGGCAGTATACAACCGTGGCTACTATTCCAGAATGATAGTTACCGCACTCGACGTTCAGAACGGCAAACTCGTTCAGAGGTGGAAGTACGATACAGGCTTCAACAGCAGTGCTCCGGGTTATGCAAACGGCAACCACAATGTCATGGTAGCTGATGTTGACAACGACGGCAGACAGGAAATATGCTTCGGTGCGACTACCATTGACGACAACGGCAAGGTGCTCTGGACTACAGGCAGGGGACACGGCGATGCCATGCACCTCGGTGACCTCGTTCCGGAACGTGAGGGACTTGAACTCTGGGTATGCCATGAGGCTTCACCATACGGCGTTTCACTTATCGATGCAAAAAACGGCAATATAATCTTCCACAAGGACGGCTCAAAGGATACAGGCAGATGCGGCGCTGACAACGTTCTCGCAGGCAATCAGGGCGGCGAATTCTGGGGAGCACAGGGCGGTGAAGTATTCAACAGTTCAGGAAATGCTATCGGCACTACCAGACCTGCACAGAATTTCTTCATCTACTGGGACGGTGACCTTGAACGTGAGATACTTGACGGCACGACTATCTCAAAAATGGTATCAACCAGCAAGATAAACACTATTTTCACAGCTGACGGCTGTGTTTCAAACAACGGTACAAAGGCTGTTCCAAGCCTTACAGCTGATATTTTCGGTGACTGGAGAGAAGAACTTGTCCTTCCGACATCTGACGGCACAAAACTGCGTATCTGCTGTACGAATACCGAAACTGACGTGAGAATGACAACTCTCATGCACGATATGCAGTACAGAATGCAGACAGGCTGTGAGCAGTCATCTTATAATCAGCCTCCTCATCCAAGCTTCTATCTTGGTTCCGAAGCACCTGTTCCGTCACAGCCAAGCATTCAGTTCAACAAACAGATCGTAAAAGGTTCGGAAGATGCAGGAAATGTTGATCCTCCTGTTATTGAAGAACGTGGCAAACTCATCAAAAATCTCACTGTTTTTGACTCAACCACACGTTCAAGCTGGATAGTTAATGAATCTGTTTCAGTCGGCGGAAACATTTTCGGCGACAGAGATTTTACTTACATTTCACTGCCTGACGCTATAAACGGCGCTGAATCCATTCAGACCGCCTGTGACTCAAAGAACAGTGAAGGCGAACTTGGCACATTCACAGCCGGTGCTGATGCTGATGTGTATATACTTCTTGACCACCGTGTTGAAGAAGCCAACAGTATTCCTGACTGGATAAGAAGCTGGGAAAAGACAGGTCTTACCGCTGCAAGCAGCAATGATGTCACCTTTGACCTCTACAAAAAGTCGTTCAAGGAGGGCGAGACTGTTTATCTCGGTACAAACGGCATGACAGGCTATGTCATCAATTATACTGTATTCGCCAAAGCCGCTGAAACAGTGACAACCACTACAACCACCGAAACAACAACTACTACGACTACAACTACTGAAACAACCACCACAACTACCACTGTTACCGAAACCACAACCGAGACAACAACTGAGACTACAACCGAAACAACAAACACTGTCCCGCAGGATCGTGCATGGGGCGATGCAAACTGCGACGGAAGCATAAACATGGGTGACGTTGTACTTATCATGCAGGCTATGGTAAATCCCGATGTTTATGGTCTTACAGGCTCGGACAATTCCCATATCACAAGTGAAGGTTTTCTCAATGCAGATGTATGCAATAACGGCGACGGAATGACAAACATGGACGCACTGTCTATCCAGAAATTCTGCCTCCAGCTTATTTCTTCACTTCCTGAAAGCTACGCTCAGTAAAATATTTATGGCAACACCGCACAAAGATTGTGCATCAGAAACGCAGTTAGATTTTTCGTCAGAGTGCATAAAAATGACGCAGCAATACTGTCGTATTGCAAGAAGTTTTTGTGTGCTATGACGGAAAAGATACAAGTTTATGACGTACAAGGTCGCCAGACGTGCTTTGTGCGGTGCTGCCTTATATAAGCCTTGCAAACCGGCTGATTATTAAGGGCACCTCTAAAAACCCCCTTAAGTAGATTAACAGACCTCATTTCATGTATTTTTCATGTCTGAGGTCTGTTTTTTGTTGACTTGAACCCGAATTTATTGTATAATTATATTTAAACAGAAAAATAGATACACCACTCGGAGGAAAATATGAAAAGCAAAGGAAGAATAGGGGTTATCATGGCTCACGTTGTCCCGCCTATGGACAATGAGCTGCTTGGCGGCATTGCTGATGCTGTCAGTCAGCAGGGCTATGACACAGTACTTATCACAGGAATACAGAATATCCTGAACGAAACATATCCCGACGGCTACTGCGACGGACTTGAAAATATATATACATTACTTAATTACGCTGAATTTGACGGCATTATTTTTGCCGCTGACAGATTTCTCCATGACAAAAAAAGAGAACAGATCATAAATACGCTTATCGTGCGGAAGATACCATGCATTCTTTTAGAATACAGACACGAAGAAATGGAATACATCTATGCTCCTCAGAAAGAGTATATCAAAATGATAACAGAACATCTGATAAATGAGCACGGATGCCGAAAGCTTTACTGCATTTCAGGTTTTGACGGAGAGCCTAATTCCATGGAAAGAATAGAAGGATTCCGTGAAGCACTTGAACTGTCAGGTCTTGATTTTGACATAAATAACGTTTTTTTCGGGCATTTCTGGCGTGATATCCCATGCAGTATCGCTGATGATATTGCTGACGGCAGACTTGAAATGCCTGACGGTGTTGTGTGTGCAAATGACGAAATGGCTACAGCTTTCTGCGGCAGACTGAAAAAACGTGGCATTCGTGTTCCTGATGATATTGCAGTTACAGGTTACGACGGAAATGTTGACGGCTTTTTCAATAATCCATCAATTACAACTGTCACAGGTCACGATTATCAGCTTGGAAGTATGGCGGCTGTCCGTCTGCTTGAAAAAATGGGACAATCCGCAACCGGAGTGCCTGCATATCGTCAGCATATCCGCTATGGTACAAGCTGTGGATGCGAGGAAAAGCTGAATACAGTATATCAGCCTGAAAATCGCTATATGCTCAGAAATATCCAGAAAACCAACAAGATGCACGCTGAACGGCGGTACTATATAGCGGCAGATATGATAAGCAAACTGTCAGTCTGCGGCAATATTTCCGAACTTATGCTTGAAACCGCAAAACTTAGTTATCTTCTGCCAAATTGGAAAACACTTGAAATATGTATGTGTGATGATTGGTACTTTGACTTTGATTCACCGGAAAAATACCGTACTTCCGGTTTTTCCGAATCAATGAAGCATATGTGTTATCTGATAAAGGGCGAAAACGCAGGCAGAACGGAGGATTTCCATATCAGCAGACTTCTTCCGTCATTCGACATCCCGCACGAACCAATGATATATGTCATTACGCCAATGCACCACAAAAAGCAGATTTTCGGATATATGGGCACATCATATGAATATTCCGACGATTTTCTTCTTGATGAATACTATGTCAACTGGTGTGACTGTGTTTCCAACGGCTTCAATATAATCCAGAATCAGCTTTATAAAAACTATGTAAAACAGCATTTTGCAAGTCTCCTGACTGTTGATACACACACAGGTCTGTATAATAAAAGAGGACTTATGGAAAATGTTGTGCCGTTTATCACAAAATGCAGTGCAGACGGTAAAAAATGTGCGGCTGTCATGATGTCTTATGAGACAAATACCGAACATTATGAAGTATCGCCTCTGCTTGCAATGGCGAATATTTTCAGAAACAGCAAATTTGATGATATACTTGCCTCACGTCCTGAAGATGATGTTATCGCCTGTATTATCGCCGCTGACAGCGCTAAGGAAAGCGAAGTTCTTGACAAATTCATTAAATTCGCAGATGAACAGATGAAATATTTCTATGGCGGAGCAATACAGTTCGATATAGAAAAAATCGCTTCATGCTGTGGTTTCCTGAGTGGGAACAGTCTTGATTCTACTGAAAGCGAACTTGAAAAACTTATCCAGAAAGCCGCTGATAAAGCAAAAGTCATGTCATTTGACATAAGCGACTGTTCGTCTCATCTCCAGAATGCAAGGCGCAGGATTCTTGAATCGCCACAGCTTGACTGGAATGTGGACGATATTGCAAAGGAGGCAGGAATCAGCAAAAGCTATTTCCAGCGCCTTTACCGTGAGACATTCGGTACAAGCTGTATGGAGGATATAATCAATGCAAGAATTGACCGTGCAAAACGGCTTTTAGAGAATACAGAACTGCAGATAGGTGATATCTCAGTTGAATGCGGCTACTCTAACGGAAGTCATTTCATGCGTCAGTTCCGCCAGAAAACAGGCGTTACTGCTATGGAATACCGCAAGGTTTCAAGAGAAAAATAACAAAAAGGCTGCATATTATCAGTGATACTTATATAGAAACCTTATACTTTTTATTGAGGTAAACCCTTTTGAAAAAGGGTTCTCCCCGATAAATAGTACAAAATCCTATATAAGCACCGCCGTTAATGTGCAGTCTTTTTGTTATTTATTCACCTATATTTCTGCGTATAAAATCCGCAAGTTCTTCTGCGGCATAAGCCTGAGTATCTTCTGACGGATGCCACTGTGAACCAAATCCGAGCATACCGTTCTGTGGAGTAAAGCGGAATGTCAGGATTCGGCTGTCGCCATCGGATATCAGCTTATGTGCGGCATTGCAGATATGACCGAACATATCGTTTCCGATAATATTTATGCAGAGGATCAGCCATGCCGAAGGATTGCATCTGCGGACAGTCCTGATAAAATTCTCATATTCAAGTTCAAATTCATCATATGCATTTTCATTTACTTTGCAGAAGCTGTCATCATTTGTTCCAAGATTAACCACAACAATATCTGACGGAAAAGCGTTGAAATTCCACGGAATACCGCTGATATCCATACCATTTACCGTGTCATATGACTTACCGAGAGTTTCATAATACGGCGGCAGTATCTCATTTGTATTGCGTCTGCCGTCACCCGTATATCCGCTTATCACACCATGTCCGCTGTATGCAAAAATACTGCACTCCATTCCAAGAAGCTTTGCAGTCCTGAAGGCGTATGATTTCATGGAATTTTCAGCTTCCGTAGCAAATTCGGAGTTAAAATTCGAGTCGTCAATGCCATAGCCGCAGGTAATGGAATCACCTATAAACTCAATGCGCTTTGCGGCAGTCCGGGCAGGCTCGATAACAGAATCATCATCGGCTTCAAACGATATGCTTCCGATTGAAAAAGCCGCTTCCGAAAGCTTGATAACAGCAATATCTGCGGATATTTTACTGCCTGAACTGATAATGGTATAACGTTCATCACTGTATTCAATTACCTTTTTGATAACAAATCTGCCGTTAACGGTCACAGCAATTCTCGGGCGATTGCAATAGGGGACATCTGCATCAGGCACATCATAAGGACTAAGTATTATTTCAAGCTTTGTACCTGTAAAATGGAATTCACAGCCTGAACCTGAATGGATAGGATAAAGTCTGGTTTCAGTGGTATAATTTCGTCCGACAAGTTTAATGCTGTCGGGAGAAATACTTACATTTTTCATGATTTACTCCTTGATTTTTCACATGAGATATGTTATAATATTTTCAAAATGGAAATAAGAGGTGACAAATATGAATCCGATGAATGCAATGAAAGTCGTTCCGCTTATTAAGCGTTTTGGCGAAAATCATCCGAAATTCGTGTCTTTTTTACAGTATGTAAGCGGCAGATTCAGAGAAGACTGCGTTCTTGAACTCCAGTTCAAAGAACCTGACGGACAGGTTATCGTATCTAATATCAAGATAACTGCCGAGGATATGGAACTTCTCAGAGAACTCAATAATCTCAAAGGAGAATGATCAGTACTCAACGCCCTTTCTTGCGGATATACCGTCATTGAAAGGGTGTTTTTCTGCCTGCATCAATGTTATGTAGCGAGCCTTTTCCGAAAGGAAACGGGGGAGACTATGCCCTGTGACAACTATCTCGTTCGTATCAGCATATTTATTGATAAGATCTTCGGCTTTTTCTGTGGACAGCATTCCCATATCGTAAGCATCAGCAAATTCGTCAAGAACTATCATATATGCACTATGAGATTTCAGTGAATCAGCGGCATTTTTCAGCATCTCATCATGTTCATGGCATACAGTTTCTTTCTCTGTATCAGTCATGCTGAAAACAAATCCGCCGCAGCTTTTGCAGGTGATGACACGCATATTTCCGATATCCTGAAGAATGCCTATCTCAGACGAGCTTCCGTCTTTAAGGAACTGCATGAACAGTACATTCATGCCTGCGCCTGCCGCTCTTACCGCAAGTCCGACAGCGGCTGTAGTTTTTCCTTTGCCGTTTCCATAGTAAACATGAAGCATATCCGTCCTCCTGATTCATATCACGCCTTATGTCTTTGATAACGCTTTTATTATAGCATATTTTTTTATCTTTTGCAATATTTGTTACAGATCAACCCATGGCAACAGCATTTACTTTTATAGATTAAAGCTTTTTCGTCGGTCAAGCCGAGGTATATGACTGCGGACAGTCCGTAAACCGTTGCTTCGCTCGGTTTACTGCTTCTTAGGGGGACTCTGTCCCCCTCGTACACCCC
>JAZUGG010000016.1:0-9299 GCA_045641105.1 Ruminococcus sp.
CTTCCCCTCATTTACATTTTTGTCAAGATTTGTTAACTAAACAGTATATATATATATATATATATATATATATATACGAAAATAATATTAAGCTATTGACAGTGGCATTTTTTTATATTATAATACAAACATAGTAAAAGAAAAAAAGATATTGACACGGATTTGGTATTATGGTATAATCAAAAATAGAAAAGCGTACGGTTTCCATGATGATTTGCCTTAATATATATTTTTATTTATTTAAAAGGAGGATTAACATTATGGAAAATGTTATGACAAACGGTTTCACTGAACTTAGTGAGAACGAAATGTTCGGCGTTGACGGCGGCAAATTAGACTTAAATGGTTGGGAATGCGTAGGTTTAACAGTTGCTATTGTTGGTTGCGCATGGGCTGCTCCTATAGGTCTTGGTGTAGCAATTACTGCTGGTGCAGGAGCAGGTTTAGCTACAGGCGGCGCAATTGGGTTAACATCAGCTGGACTTATTGGCAAAATTACAGATTGGTATTAATTAAATCAATTTTAAGGAGATTGTAAATGGATAACGTTTTTGTTAATCTATCTTATGATGAATTATTATCAATAGATGGTGGAGAAAAAACTTTAAGTGATTACTTAATTTTTGCAGGTGGATTATGCGCTTGTTTTGTTCAACCACCTGTTGGTTTGGCAATTTGTGCTGCCGGCTTCTTGTGGGGATAAACCAATCAAAATACATATTACCGGTTATTTTTGCCGGTAATATGTTATTTTTTAAAGGAACAATTGACTATGAATAAGTATCATTATATTACTCAAAAACCATATCATCGTAAAAGTTGGGCATGCTTTTCGGGTTTTTTAATTGCTATTAGTATTTGTTGTGTTTCCATGCTCTTTAACTTAACAGATAGGGATAAGTTGATTTTTCAAATATTAAGTTTTATTTTAGTGGATTTTACTATTTGTATAAATAATTGCTATATTGAAGCTAAATTTGTTTTTGATTATGCTGATTCAAATTTACTCATTTCAGAGTTATCTAAAGAACGCTTAAAAAAAGGCAAAGCTTTTAATGCTTATCTTAAATTATCATTTGCTTTAATTACTTGTTTTTCTGTAGTTGCTATATTACTTGTTAAATCAAATTATAGAATTGGTGGCATTAAAACGCTGATTTTAGTTTTACAATCAATTTATCTAATGCCGTTTCTTATTTTTACTACATATTATTTGAAATTGATTACTGCGTTTGGCGAAAATAATTTTTTAGCTGATATGTCATTGATAGAATATAAAAAAATAGATAAAATATATAATACAAGGACTTATGAGTTGTACAGTGTAAAATTAGAAGAATTTACCATAGAACATAATAAAAAAATCGTTGGAAAAGACAGACTGCCATCTGATGATTATAAATATCTGTTAAGAAAAATTAATTTATAAGAATTAAGCCATTATTCAAAGGCAATACCTTTCTACAAGGTCTTGTCTTTTTTTATACAATAAAGGCGGCGCACGCCATAAAAAAATCAAATTCTATTGACATTTTTTAGATAATATGATATAATTGCATTGTGGATATAAGAAAAATTATGTTGAATTTTCAATAAATCCATAACGCAACGCTGTAACAGGTCACAATATTTTTCAGACAATGCAGTCATATCATCGGAGGTGAAAAATTTGAAGTACTATTGCGTAAAACAACACGACATCACGGACTGCGGTGCAGCCTGCCTTGCAACAGTTTCAAAGCAGTACGGTCTCAATCTCTCGATATCAAGGATACGTGAGATCGCAGGTACTGACAAACAGGGCACAAATGCCTATGGCATGATAAAAGCCGCAGAGGAACTCGGCTATTCGGCAAAGGGCGTTAAAGGCAACAAGGAGGCGTTTTTCAGCGGTTTCCCCGTTCCCGCAATTGCGCACGTCATTGTCAACGGCGGACTTCTTCACTATGTCGTTATCCATAAGGTGTCGAAAGACAAGGTCATTGTTGCCGATCCCGGTCAGGGACTTGTCACCTATCAGCCCGAGGAATTTTTCGATATCTGGACCGGCGTTCTCATAATCCTCGTTCCTACATCAAAATTCCAGAAAGGCAACGAGAACAAAGGCGTTTTCTCCAGATTCTTCTCGCTGATCCTTCCACAGAGAAGGCTTCTTATCAACATTTTCCTGTCATCGCTTATGATAACGCTTTTCGGTATTCTTGCTTCGTTCTATTTCAGGTTCATCATGGACGATATTGTACCGAATTCCACCCGAAAAACGCTGACGGCACTATCGGTCGGCGTAATTCTGCTTTACATCTTCAAGGCTGTTCTTGAAGCGTTCCGTAATCATCTCATGCTGCATCTCGGACAAAAGCTCGATATTCCGCTTATTCTCGGATACTATGAGCACGTTCTCGGTCTGCCTATGAACTTCTTCGGCACACGTAAAGTCGGCGAGATCGTTTCACGTTTCACTGATGCTTCAAAGATAAGAGATGCTATTTCAAGCGCAACACTCACCATTATGATCGACTCCCTTATGGCGGTCGCAGGCGGTGCAGTGCTCTTTTCTCAGAATCATACGCTTTTCATCATATCTGTTATAGTTATTGCATTATACGGCGTTATCGTTCTCTCATTCAACAAACCTGTCAAAAAAATCAACGAAAAACAGATGGAAGAAAATTCACAGTTAACTTCATATCTGGTCGAAACTCTCAACGGCATCGAAACTATCAAGGCTTTCCATGCCGAGGATAAGGCACAGGCTCATACCGACAAGCTTTTCGTAAAACTGCTGAAAAGTACCTTCAAGGGCGGCATGATAACCAATGCGGAACAGACTCTCACAGGCATCGTTTCAAGCATCGGCAGCACCGTTATCCTCTGGGTAGGCGTAGTCGGCGTACTCAACGGCGACATGACTCTCGGAAGTCTCATAACCTTCAATGCACTTCTTGCATACTTCCTTGATCCTGTCAAGAACCTCATCAACCTTCAGCCTACTATGCAGACCGCTATCGTTGCATCTGAACGACTCAGCGAAATTCTTGACCTCGAACTTGAAAAGGTCAAGGACGAAAAGCGCAAGCTTACTCCTCCGTCGCTCAATCTGCCGATACAGATAAAAAATCTCGATTTCAGATACGGTACTCGTAAGCTCGTCCTCGACAATATCAATATGACTATCGGGGCAGGCGAAAAAATCGCTCTCGTAGGTGAAAGCGGCTCGGGCAAAACTACTCTTTCCAAGCTGCTCATGAACTTCTATCCGTGGGAGCGTGGAGAAATTTTCATCGGCGACTACAATCTTGAGGATATCGGTCTTGAGCACCTCAGAAACAAAATCGCCTATATTTCGCAGGATATCTTCCTTTTCAGCGGCACTATCAGAGAAAATCTCTCTCTCGGAAACGAAGATGCAACTATGGAGGATATCATTGCTGCCTGCCGTCTGAGCAAGGCGGAGGACTTCATCAATAATCTGCCGCTGAGATATGACACGCTTCTTGAGGAAAACGGCTCAAACCTCTCAGGCGGTCAGAAACAGCGTCTTGCAATTGCCCGTGCTTTGCTGAAAAAGCCCGATATACTCATCATGGACGAGGCTACCAGCAATCTTGACTCAATAACCGAAAAAGCCATTGAAAAGACGATAAACAGCCTTTCACGCAGTATCACAACTATCATCATCGCTCACCGTCTTAGCACGATCATGCGATGTGACAAGATTTTCGTAATGGAAAAAGGCAGATTCATCGAACAGGGCACACATAATGAACTTATTGAGAAAAAGGGCAGATACTACAATCTCTGGAAGGATCAGCTTCCTGAAAATTACATGAATAATCAGCCCGTTACATTGCCGGCTGATACAGGAATAAATGACGCAAAGAGCGGATCACCTGTATTCCCTGTTTTCATTAATCCGAATGCATAAGGGGGGAACAGAATGAAAGGAATAGTAATCGAACTAAAGGATATTACCGACAGCCGTGAGATGATGGAAAGCAAAGAATCGCCGAAAATAAGGTGGTTTATCTATATTCTCCTTGCTGCGATAGTTTCAGGAATAATTATCGCCTGCATCTTCAGAATCGATGTTTACTCCCGTGTCAGCGGCGAGATAAAAACGCAGGATGCCGCAAGTTCAGTAATATCGGCAAACAGCTGCAAACTCAAAAAGATACTCGTCAGCGAGGGACAAAATGTCAAAGCCGGTGATGTTCTGTTCATGCTTGATTCGGAATATGCCGAAAGTCAGAAAAATCTCCTTGAAGATAAGCTGAACAGCAGTAAAAATGACCTTGCAAACACCGAACTGCTGAAAAAAAGCATCGAACAGAACGAAAACCTTTTCAAAAATAATGCTGATGACTCAAAATTCTACTACAGATTTGAGCAGTACAAAAACGGCACTCTCCTTACAGCCCATGAAATTGAGAATTCAATGCTTTCAAGCAGTCTCTCCAAGGAGGACAACCAGAATAATCTTGCGGCTGTTATAAGCAGTATCGCCGACAGAAAATCTCAGCTTGCTGACTATAATGCACTTCTCTCCGCAATTCGCAGCAACAGCGGTTTTTCGGGAAATACAGGCGCTGCTAATGCAAGCTATGACGAATACAATACAAGCTATGAAAAGGCTTATCTCCTTGCCGAACAGTACAGGATAACCCTCGAAAGCCTTGTCGATGTCTATAACAATCAGGCAGACGGCGAACAGATAAGCGCAATTGATCTGGATAACGCAAAGCGTGCGGCTGACAGCGTTTTCACAGCTATGAATAACCTGAAAAGTTCATATGTTTCCGATATACGCTCGCAGATACTTCTGCTTGAAAATCAGCTTGTCACTGACAGCACAAATACTGATATACAGAAGTCTCTGGCTGATTACAAGGAACTGAAGAACGCTGTTGAACAGGACAGGACATTCACTTCATCAGACAGCGGCATACAGAGCGGATATGACCAGTATATCACGCAGTACAGGGCTTTAGCCGAAGAATATACCAACAGTATGAACGATTATCAGATGATGTATGAAAAGTTCACTCTGCAAAACAGTACGGCTGAAATTACCGATGCCGATATCGCTAAGGCACAGAGTGCATACGACAGCGCAGTAATCGATATGGAAGCCATCAAAACAGCTTATATTTCGCAGATTCAGACCAAGATAACCGCTCTGAATGACGAGATAAAAACTCTTGAAAAAAATCAGAAAAGTCTCGAAGTTGCCCTTAAAAATGTCAATGACCTCGACAAATACCAGAAACTTTCCGCAGATAAGCTGAAAAATGAGGCTGTTATCACTGTCAATGCTGAAATTGACGCACTTAATGACAGTATTCTTTCACTCAGATCACAGCTTGCGGAAATCGACGAAACTATCAAAAATTCCGAAATAAAGGCATCTGTTGACGGTACGGTAACTCTCATAAATGAACTGAGTACGGGCGATGTCATTCAGGCAGGCAGCTCGCTCTGCAGCATTATCCCAAGCAGTGACGTGCTCAAAGCTACTCTGTATATCCCTGAAAGCGAAATAGGAAAGGTCGCTGTCGGACAGAAAACCGAGTATATCATCGATGCGATACCGTATTCCGAATTCGGCAAGCTTACAGGCGAGATCACTTCAATATCTGCCGATGCTGTCACCAACAACAATACAGGCGCTAAATTCTATATCGCTTATGCAAGTATTTCAGCTAATTCCCTTACAAATAAAGACGGCGATGTCCGTGAGATAAGGACAGGTATGCTCCTCGAAGCAAAGTCCATTTCAGGCTCTAAACGTGTTATTACGTGGATGCTTGAACAGCTTAATTTTATTGAATAGCCCCTCTCTCCTATGGTGCAGAAATGTGCCATAGGATTTTTTGTTGACAAAATTTATGAATTATGCTACAATAACTGCATATACGTTATCAAATATGGAACGTATCGGAAAATGGTTTAGGCGCTGAAACACCGGACTCATGAACAATCCGACTTCGACAGCAATAATTCATACATCGCAGGCTTCAACGCAAATGACCTGATGCTTGACTTCATAGACTGCATTTCAGGCAAGGATGACAGTTTGCCGAGAACTGCAAAATAAGCGACAAACAGAAAAGAGGAATTATATGGAAAACTATAACACAAACGATAAAGAAGCAGTCGAAATAAGACAAAAGCTCAAAAAGCTCTCAGAAAAAAACAGCGAAATAATGCTGAATGACGTTATTTCAATCGAAGAAGTAAGAAAATATGAGGCTGAACATAATGTCACACTGCCTGAGGATTATGTGTGGTTCATCACTAATGTCGGAAACGGCGGCAAATGGATGGAAGCCTCCAAAGGCGTGGCGTATCTGTTCTATGATCTTGAAAGAGCGCCTTATGCTTATGAGGCGGTCAACGGATATGACAAAGGCAGGGAAAATTTTGCCTTGTGCGTTCTGAGCAAGGGCTGTTCATATTTTTTCGGCATTATAATGATGGGCGAACACTACGGTGAAATTGCCAGAGTAGGCGAGAATATCGCATTCTGCCACAACAAAACAGTCTGCCGCAATTTTAAGGAATTGTATGTTAAATGGCTGAATGAGGCTTATCTCGGATATTGTGACCTGAAATTTGAAATCAGACATTACGGTACGATTGAAGAAAATCTTGAACAGTTCAGAAATGGCCATGACTATGACGTTCTTTACAGCATTTACTGCAAGGTCAATGAGCAATGTGTTTCAGAGCAGTTCATTTCAGATGTGCATGATCTGTATCTCTCTGAAAAGGATATTGTCAATAAGGAATGGCTTGCAAAAACACTGTTAAGAATGGGATATACAGATGGTTATTCCGTTTTATGCGAACTGTTTTCACTTGGATTATATGAGACTTTTCAGCTTGAGCTTTTGTATCAATTGGAATATTTCAAGGATAGCATTAATGATGAATTTGTAATGGAGGGTGCGGAAAAGTATTATTCCATGCTCGTTCATATATTGAAGTATTACTTGGAATTTCATCCGAAGATGTCATCTGATTTTAAAACTTGTTTCTCTATGGTAGTTATGAATCCGGAATTCAATGAAAATGACATTATTGATGTCCTGAATTCTGATGATGAATATGTTATAGAATATCTGTCATACGTCTTTCAAAAAAGTGTTAAGGAACGTGTCGGCAAATATCTTGATGTGATAACCATGAAGTACAAGGCTCTTGCGAAGAAGAATTCACAGAATAAATAATCATGCGCAGAACACCGCACAGAGCGTTTTATGATACAGCTCCGTGCGGTGTATTTTATCGTATTTCAAAGGAATATCCGCCCTCAACAGGTACATCATCGGCATCAAATCTTTCGATACTGCCCCATGTATAGTCATTCAGTGCGGTTATCAGTGCGCTTATGTCATCGGGATTCCCCTCAGCCTCCATTTCCACAGAGCCGTCGCCGAGATTTCTCACCCAGCCCGCAATGCCGAAGCGTTCGGCGGCATGACGTGCCTTATAGCGGAAACCGACTCCCTGAACATAGCCGTAAAATATGAAGTGTCTGCGAATTCTTTCCATACTGCCAATCCTTTCTTTTTTCAGATGTGCCATATAAGTATACCACTTTTTTCGTCTCACTGCAATCGTTTTATTGACAAAAATACGGAAATGTACTATAATATTTCGTGAACGGCACTTATGTGCAAAAAAATTGCAGACCTGCCTTCATAGTCCAAATAATAAGAATGATTATGAAAACAGGTTCAGAAAAGGTGAGTTATATGAAATCAAAAGTCTGGATAACATTCTGGCTGGTAATTGACATTCTCTATACGCTGTTTTTCGGCTTTATCATGTCTAAGGGCGTGAATTTTGACCATGAAGCTGATGCGATCATGTGGCGAATATTCGTTATCTCAGGCATCCTGTTTACAGTAATTTCGTTTATCAGCCTCATTCTGCTCATAAAAGGCAAAAAGGGCATCGTAGGTTCATCGATCCTTACTAAGCTCGGCGTGGCGGCAATATGTTTCGGCGCAATAATCAACACTGTCATCGAGAACGGCAGCAGTGCTATGGTATTATTCTGCATTATCGGCGCAATCTTAATTCTGCCCGGAATATGCCTCATCTTTGCCGCAAACCATAACTCTAAGTTCGTTTCTGACACACGCAGACGCAGTTTCGGCGGATTCAATGCCTCTGACTTCTACGGTCTTGTACGCCTTGAAATGGACAGGCTGAATATAATTCCGAAAAATGTTTCATTGAATAAAGAAGAAATAATCAGAATAAACAGATACGCCTCTACGCCTTTTTCCTATATACTGTACTGGCTTTTATGCAATAATATGCTGAATCCGTCGTTCTATTCGGATAAGGACAATGTTTCGGCAAATGACGTTGTTCAGGGATACGTCACTCCTCTGGAATATTTCGAGAAAAATTGCGGATTTTCAATGAAAAGAGAGCATCTCTCAGAACAATGTGTCATGTTTATTGACAGATATTACAGCGGATTCTTCACTGCTGTGCATACTCTGCCTGATGATGATTATTTCATGGCTGACTATGCCGAGGCTATACGCAATGAATACGGCGTTTTCTGGACAGCAGAATTTGACTGGGAGATATGCCGCAGAATGAACGATATCATTTCCGAAAGATTTGAAAAATCCATGTTCAGACGTGAAAGTCAGTTTGATGCTCTTGAATTCCAGACAAACGAAAACACGATATACTTCGCAAAGGCAGATGAGCATATCGCTGTATCAAGCCTGAACCATGCTGACAGCAATATGCTCAGAAAATTTGAAAATGACCTGAACAGTCTGGATGATCTCCAATTTGAGCACCTCGGAAAAATGATACAGGAAATTTACTATACGCAGGATCCGATAGGCGGACTTATGCCCGATACGCTCTTTGTCTTTCAGAATGAAAACGGCGAGACCGCATATGCTGTCAGCAGTCTTGCCGATTATGAACAAAATAATGCCATCATCTTCTATTTCAGAAACGGCATAATTTTTGACTGGACTGTGAACCGTATCCCTGAAAATCCGTTCAGCAGAATTATGCAGGCTGAATATGAAAATGCCGCACAGTGTTCCGATCTCTCATGCACAGCTGATGAGGCTGTTTTCAATAAGCTTTTGCATGACGGTCAGCTTACAACTGTAATTCTTGACGACGGCAGAGAATATTATGTTACTCAATACGCCGCCGTACTGCTTGAACAATGCAGAATGAAAGTCCGCTTCCTGCAAACCGCAATGGGATGCGATGAAGAAGAATGTGAATGCGAGCTTGATTCAAATAAT
>JAZUGG010000017.1:0-18019 GCA_045641105.1 Ruminococcus sp.
ATATTTTATGCGAAGTAATGAAGGAGAAAGTCAAGGAAGAAAGCCGCAGGAATACTTACGTATTTCAAGGTTTTCTGACGCAGAATTTCTTCTTCAGGACAAGCAGAAAAATTCAAGATTTAGTTGGTGGAGCAATATTATAAAATTTCGACTATGCCTGCAATTATTGCTGACAATACAGGATACAGCAGAATTGACGACCATTTTATGACAAGCGTTTTCTTCGGGATATAGGGTTTCAGGTCTTCTGTGCCTGCAATTTCCCATGCTTTGGTCTTACCTACCCAGTACCAGTCAATAAACAGTCTGTCAAAAAGATTCATTATCTCCATGATGAACGTCATCTGCCAGAAACCGCTGAAAAAACTGTCTGCGCCGTTTATCTTGTATACCATCAGCGGAACGGCGAAAAACAGCGGTATAAACATAACCAATGACGATATGACCGTGCTTTTCTTTATTTTTTCTTCGGTAGTAAGTCCAAGCTCGACTACCCTTTTCTGTACATCTTTTTCAAAAAATGTCACAAGTCCGACTGCTCCGTTTGCCGTGCCAACTACACACAGTATCAGCAGATCAAAACACATTACAATGCTCTCTATTACCAGTAATCCGAATATCATTTTCATTCCTCCCCATAGTTTGAATATATTATAGCATAGTGTTTTGTGCAAGTCAAGAAAATCAATTTACTGAAAATGTGTAGGGCATCTCTAAAAACCCGTTTTTTCTCAGAAGGGGTTTTTAGAGATGCCCTTAGATTTTGTCTTGAAGTTTTATCGTCGGTCTGCGGCTTCACCGTTTTTATATTTTAAATGGCTCAAAAACTTGTATTATTCATAAAAATATGCTATAATTAAAGTTTGTAAGATAAATACTGAAAATAAGGAGAATGACAATGAGTATTTTTGATGTGTTCGACAGAATATCCGCAAATTCTGCCGCTCCAAAAGGTAAAATAGAATACGTTATCGCAGGTCTCGGCAACCCCGGACTTGAATATGACAATACACGCCACAATGCAGGCTTCAATGTTCTTGATACGCTTGCAAAACAGTGCGGCGAGGATATAAACCGCCTCCGCTTCAAGGGCAAGACTGCAGAAGTCATGCTCGGCGATAAGCGCTGTCTGCTCCTCAAACCTACCACTTATATGAACAACAGCGGCGAATCGATCGTTCAGGCTCTCGAATTCTATAAGATAGACGTGAAAAATCTCATAGTTGTCTGCGACGATATCTCTCTCGATGCCGGCAAGCTCAGAATACGCAGAAAAGGCAGCCACGGCGGTCACAACGGTCTCAGAAGCATATGCGAACTCACAGGTAGCGACGAATTCCCAAGAATTAAAATGGGCGTGGGCAAAAAGCCAAATCCTGAATATGACCTTGCAAAATGGGTTCTCGGCAAGTTCGGCAAGGAGGACTCCGAAAAAATGAACCAGTCCGCCGAAAATGCCTGCGAATGCATTAAGCTCATGGTTCAGGGCAAAACCGACGAGGCTATGAATAAATACAATTCATGACCGATTTCATGGAGATTTGAAATGAATATTTTTAACACACTTTTTTCCGAACTTTCGGGATTTAAGAGTATCCGTGATTCAATTGAAAAAAACATCTCACCCGTTTCCGTAACGGGTCTTTCGCATATACACAGAGCTCAGCTCATCAGCGCTCTCTGCGGCGGCAAGGTAAATCTCGTCATAACCGGCACTGAGGCTGAGGCTAAAAAACTGTGCGACGATGTGAACACTATGGCAGGCAAAGAGACTGCTGTTCTCTTTCCGTCAAAGGAAATGGTCTTCACACCTGTTGACAGCTCCAACCATGAATACGAATATATGCGTATCTCCGCACTTTCACGGGCTGTCAACGGAAGCTGCAATGTCATCTGTGCAAGCATCGAAGCTGTCATGCAGCCTGTTATCCCTGTCAGCACCCTCATTTCGGCAGGCATATCAATAAAACCGGGACAGGAAATTAACCTCCCGGATATCGCAGTTTCACTCGCAAAATGCGGCTATCAGCGCTGTGACAAGGTCGAGGGCGCTTCTCAGTTCTCTATCCGTGGCTCTCTCCTTGATATCTTTCCCGTTCAGGCAGATAAACCTGTCAGAATTGATTTTTACGGCGATGAAGTTGATATCATAGCTGAATTTGATACCGATACCCAGCGCCGTACAGAATCTCTTGAATGCGTGGAAATATCCCCTGCAAGCGAAATACTTTACGACAACAGCGAGCTTGCAGACAAAATCGAGGAGCTGTGCAAAAAAGTCCGTGGCAAGCATATGGACGCTGTCCGTGAACACCTCGGCGCTGACGTTAACAGACTCAGAAGCGGCGAGATCCTCGCCCACAGCATGAAATACTACCCCCTTGTTTACAGCGAACCGTCAACTATTTTCGACTATATCGACGGTATCGTGCTTTTCAGCGATTATTCAAGCGTTATCGACAATTCATCAGGCGTTCTCACACGTCACAATGAAGATGTGAAGATTCTCCTTGAGGACGGTCAGCTGTGCAGGGGACTTGACGGCTATATCCTTGAACTTCCGCAGATTCAGAATATCGCAGATAAAAAAGTATGCCTCTATGTCAGCAGTTTCCTCCAGAGCGGTGAACGTATCGAATTCCGCCGACTTGTCAGCTTCGAGGCTATGCAGACTGCTCCGTGGAGCGGCGAAATGAAGCAGCTTTTTGAAGATTTAGCCGATTTCAGGGCAAGAAATTACCGTATGATCCTTGCCGCAGGAAGCGACAAAACTCTGCCTATCATACAGCAGGACCTCATCAGCGAGGGAATACCATGCGATATCATGGCTGACGGTGCTGAACCCCGTGAGGGACGTGTTCTCCTTATGTCGGGCAGTTTCGCAGGCGGATTTGAATACCCCGAAAACAAGACTGTCCTCATAACTCAGGGACGTGCAATGGATTCAACCCGCAAAACACGCCGCAAAAAGAAGAACAAAGCCGAGGAGATACGCAGTCTTGCAGATATCACCGAGGGCGACCTCGTTGTACATTCAGGTCACGGTATAGGTCGATTTATCGGCATCCGCAAGCTTGAACTTGACGGCGTAACAAAGGACTATATCACGATTCAGTATGCAGGTACGGATAAACTCTATATCCCTGTAACTCAGCTTGATATGGTATCAAAATACATAGGTCCCCGTGATGACAGCGGCGTTAAGCTGAATAAGCTCGGCTCTGCTGAATGGCAGAAAACACGTTCCAATGTCAAGCACGCCGTCAAGGATATGGCGCATGAACTTATTGAACTGTATGCAAAGCGTGAAAAGAGTGTGGGATTCGCATTCTATCCCGATGACGATATCCAGCGTGATTTCGAGGAGCGTTTCCCTTATGTCGAGACCGACGACCAGTTACAGTCAATTGCCGAAATAAAGGCAGATATGGAACGCCCACGCCCTATGGAGAGACTGCTCTGCGGCGATGTCGGATTCGGCAAGACGGAAGTTGCTCTCCGTGCGGCTATGAAATGCGTCATGGCAGGCAAACAGTGCGCTATCCTTGCACCTACGACCGTTCTCGCATGGCAGCACTATCAGACGGCACTCCGCAGATTTGAGCATTTCCCGGTGAATGTGGAACTCCTCAGCCGTTATCGCTCGCCGAAACAACAGGAGGAGATAATCAAAAAACTCAAACAGGGACGCATAGACCTCCTTATCGGCACACATAAAATTATCCAGAAATCCGTTGTTTTCAAAGACCTCGGACTTGCAATAATCGACGAGGAACAGCGTTTCGGCGTTGCACATAAGGAAAAATTCAAGGAGAGCTTTACAGGCGTTGATGTGCTCATGCTGTCGGCTACGCCTATTCCACGTACCCTGAATATGGCTATGAGCGGCATACGTGATATGTCAGTGCTCGAAGAACCGCCGCAGGACAGATATCCCGTGCAGACCTATGTCATTGAGTACAATATCGGCACTCTCGTTCAGGCTATTGTCCGTGAACTGCGCCGTGGCGGTCAGGTATACTATATCCACAACCGTGTCGAGACTATTCAGCTTTGTGCCTCAAAATTGCAGTCATTCCTGCCCGAAGCACGTATTGCCTATGCGCACGGTCAGATGAGCGAGGATGAAATGTCCGACATCTGGGAACAGCTTGTGGAGCATGAAATTGATATCCTCGTCTGCACGACAATTATCGAGACAGGTGTTGATGTGCCTAACGTAAATACGCTTATTATCGAGGATTCCGACCGTTTCGGACTTTCACAGCTTTATCAGCTCCGTGGACGTGTGGGACGTTCAAACCGCCGTGGCTATGCCTATTTCACCTATCAGCGTGACAAGGTGCTCACGGAAGTTGCAACAAAGCGTCTCAATGCAATGCGTGAGTTCACACAGTTCGGAAGCGGTTTCAGAATAGCCCTGCGTGACCTTGAGATCCGTGGCGCAGGCAGTATTCTCGGCGGCAGACAGCATGGTCATATGGAGGCTGTCGGCTATGATATGTACCTGAAACTGCTCTATGAGGCTATTGCGGAGGAAAAAGGCGAAAAGCCTGAAAAAGTGCCTGAATGTCTTGTGGATATCCAGATAGATGCGCATATCCCAGAAGATTACATATCAAGTCTCAATCAGCGAATAGATATGTACCGCAAAATTATGCTTGTCTGCGAGGATTCGGACAAAATGGACTTGCAGGACGAACTTATCGACCGTTATGGCGATCCTCCGAAATCGGTGCTCGGTCTTATTGAGGTGTCACTTCTCAGGAATAAGGCGGCTCGTCTTGGAATTACCGAAATATCGCAGAAAAACGGCTCTATGTATTTCTATACCGAATATCTCAACGGTCATCAGATAGCCGCTTTGTCCGCCGCATACAAGGGACAGATAACGTATAACTGCGTTGGCAAATCCTATGCATCTGTAAAAATTTCACCAAAGGTGAAGCCTTTTGACATGATGCGGAATGTTGTCGAGACGGTTTACAGGAATAAGGAAACTGATTCGGAAAATAATTTATGAGCAATAATAAGCTTTATTGTAATAGTCATCTCTTGGATAAGCGGAATCAAAGTTCCTGATACAGCATGGATGGCATTATCCCTTTGCAGCGTGATAAATGTATTTCTTATTATAAGTATAGCGAATAAGAAATAACATAAATCAAATTAACAGACTATTAATTTAATATTAATAATAAATTTTAAGATTAACGAAAAATGCTCTTTACAACTGCACTTTTTTGTGGTAAAATAATAACAGTATGAAGAAATATTTGCGGCATCTGTGCCGTACATGAAAAAAGGGAGCATATTATGAATTATAGAAACTTTATTGTCGGTGCGATGGTCTTTGCGCTGGCGGCTACTGCTTCGGGATGCAGTGACGGTAATTCAGACAACTCGGGGAATGCAGATAAATCGACATCGGATACTATTACAACTGCTGATATCACTACGACCGCCGAATCAACAGAGGAAACCACGGAGGAAAAGATACCTCCGACACCAACTGCGGCTTCCGATGTCAATACAGTGACTTTTGATGACGGCGACTTCTCTTTTGCCGAGGTCATTTCTGACGATGCTCAGGCGGCTGTCGGCACACTCTCTGTCGTTGAGGTAATGGGCGAAAAAATGCTCAGATTTGCCGATGACAACTCCGTACCCCTTGAGGGCAGAGTCCAGAAAATAAAAATCAATGCCGCACAGCTTGTAGGTCTTGAAAATCTGCCGAAAGTCCGCAGGATAGAGTTTGATATGTACGCTATGGCTACCGCAGACAAATTCGTGAACGAGAACGGCGAAAATGTTCTTGCACCGGGCTGGATAGGCGGCGGAGGCGGTACTGTCACCGCTATGGACGACAAATGGTATGATTTCGGAGAATTCAGCGGCGGCGAATATGACTTTGAGTTTTCGGGCGCTGTTCACGGTCAGTTCAAGTTTCTCCTTGCCGATACAGGTCAGTGCTGGTCGGAGGATATGACGGACGCAAACTTCCTGATAATGCGCTGGGGACTGGGCAACGAGTCGGATATGTACATAGACAACATCGTTTTCTATGACGAGGACGGAAAGTCCATTCCTATCGTCAATATCCCGATAGCCAAAGAGGACAGCGATGACACAGCCGAGGAAACTGCTGATACGGACAACAGCACGGCAGACAGTACTGATGCCGCTGAAAAAACAGAGGACAATTCTTCTGATGCAGGCAGTGATGTTAAATCAGATAATACTGATGATGAACTTCCTTTACAATAAAGTTTATGAGGACTGCTTCGGCAGTCCTTTGTTTTTGCACCGTGAATATATACAAAAAATCATGTTGAATCATATACACTGTGCGGATATCAGTTCTGACACGTAACATATCATAAATGATACCATGCAGATATCAGATACGATACCAACAAAGTATCAGGAATGATACCCATACATTATATAAAGAAAATACTTAAAGAAATTATATTAAAGAAAGGGAAGAACATCAATCAATAATAATATAAAATATTTTCTCTGAAAGCGTAATGAGTAAAATATGTTGACTATTAAAAATGATTGACTTGTCTGAATTTTTGGGGTATAATATAGCTGTTATATATTACAGAGTTTCAAGGAGGTCATATATATGAAAATTGAAACAAAATGCCTTCACGCAGGCTATACACCTAAAAATACAGAGCCAAGAGTTGTGCCGATAGTTCAGAGCACAACTTATGTCTATGACTCAACTGACGACGTTGCCGCAGTTTTCGATGATCCTACAAAGAGCCTCATCTACTCACGCTTCGAGAACCCGACTGTTATGGCTGTCGAGGAAAAAATCGCCGCTCTTGAAGGCGGTATCGGCGCTATGTGTACTTCAAGCGGTCAGGCGGCTGTTCTCTGCGCTGTGCTCAATATCTGCAAGGCAGGCGACAGCATTATCTCCTCAACCTCTATCTACGGCGGTACTATCAATCTTTTCGCCGTAACATTCAAGAGAATGGGCATTGAGTGCATTTTCGTCGATCCTATGGCTTCCGAGGACGAGATACGTGCCGCATTCAAGCCTAATACCAAGCTTGTTTTCGGTGAGACTATCGCTAATCCTGCACTTACTGTTTTCGATATCGAGAAATTCGCAAAGGTCGCTCATGAGCATAATGTTCCGCTCTTTGTTGACAATACATTCCCGACACCTATCCTGTGCAGACCTATCGAACACGGCGCTGATATCGTTGTTCATTCCACTTCAAAATACATGGACGGTCATGCTGTTCAGGTAGGCGGCGTTATTGTCGATGCAGGTACTTTCAACTGGGCAAATGGCAAATTCCCTGAATTTACCGAGCCTGACGAGAGCTATCACGGAATCGTATATACCGAAACTTACGGCAAGGCTGCCTATATCGTAAAGGCAAGAATGCAGCTTATGCGTGATTTCGGCTGTTATCCTTCAGCACAGTCTGCTTTCTATCTCAATCTCGGTCTGGAAACTCTCCCTGTCCGCATGAAGCAGTACTGCGAAAACGCTAAGACAGTTGCCGAGTTCCTTGAAGCAAATGAGCACGTTGAATCAGTTATCTATCCGTCACTCAAAAGCAGTCCTTACTATGATATCGCTCAGAAATACCTCCCGAACGGATGCAGCGGCGTTATCTCATTCGTTATCAAGGGCGGCAGAAGTGTTGCTGTCAAGTTCATGGATGCTCTTAATCTTGCTTCAAATGAAGTTCATGTTGCAGATATCCGCACCTGCGTTCTTCACCCTGCAAGTGCTACACACCGTCAGCTTACTGACGAACAGCTTGTTGCCGCAGGTATCAACGGCGGCATGATAAGATTTTCTGTTGGTCTTGAAAATATTGAGGATATCCTTGACGACCTCAGAAATGCTTTTGCTGCGCTTTAATAAAGATAAAACGGCGAAGCCGCATACACCAGAGTCCAGAGAGGTGTAGACCTCTTTGGCAGAGGGGGTACGGGGGAGACAGAGTCTCCCTAAGAAGCAGTAAAGCAAGCGAAGCAAAGCTTTACGGACTGTCCGCAGTCGTATCCCTCGGCGCAGACCGACGAAATTACTATCGGGCACTTCTAAAAACCCCTCTATGTGGGGGCTTCAGCGTGTCAAAAAACTTATTTTGGGACGTCGAGGACGCCGTCCCCTACAAATGCATTAACGAAGAATAGCTGAATTGTAGGGGCTGGCGCCCCCGACAGCTCTTGCTTAACGAAATAATTTTGACTTTTTCAACAGACTGAAGCCCTCTATGTGGGGGCTTTTTTGTTTCTGCCGTCAGAATAAAAAGAAAAAAGCAGAGCCAACAAGCTCTGCTTAAAAATAGACAAACAAAAATAAATATGTGTAGAACAAAAGAAAGGAGACAACAAAACGAGTGCAAATAATTCATTGATTATTTAACACTATGGCTATTATACATTATTTTTTCCAAAACGTCAAGCGTATTCGGGGAATTTTTCGTTTTTTTGTGTCAATTCTGTGTGTATGCACAAGCTGACACTGTTGATTTACAGCAATTTGCACATCATTTTGTCACATTTTGTCACCCGTTCACTCCCGATTGTTCACCATTCACTCCAAAAATGCATATTTTTTTATCGCTTTAAAGATGATTTGGTTATTTTTTTGTCTTTTTAGTGTGATATTGTACAAATTTGTAAATATCAGTCACATCATCATGCATAATGAGCGGAAATAGCTGACGAAAAATCTGACTGCGTTTCTGCCGCACAATCTTTGCGAGGCGCTGCCTTGATAATTTTTTCACGGGTTTTTTTAAAAAGGTGTTTACAAAAGATAGTTTTCGTGATATAATGTAGTTTGTAGTTATACAAGGTTGCCTTTATACCTGTTATAACCATTCGGCAGTCCGTCTTTCGCTGACGGTTTGCCTTAATAATTATACTTTAGGAGGTCATATTCCCATGGCAATCAAAAGAAAAATGAAAACTATGGACGGTAACAATGCCGCTGCTTGGGTGTCATATCCTTTCACTGACGTTGCTGCTATCTACCCAATCACTCCTTCATCTGTTATGGCTGAGGTTACTGATACCTGGTCAGCTAAGGACAAGAAGAACCTTTTCGGTCAGCCTGTAACTGTTGCTGAAATGCAGTCTGAGGCTGGTGCTGCAGGTACTGTTCACGGATCACTCTCAGCCGGTGCTCTCACAACTACTTACACAGCTTCACAGGGACTTCTTCTCATGATCCCGAATATGTACAAGATCGCTGGTGAGCTTCTTCCTAACGTTATCCACGTTTCTGCAAGATGCGTATCATCACACGCTCTCAACATCTTTGGTGACCACTCAGATATCTATGCATGCCGTCAGACAGGTTATGCTATGCTCTGTTCTTCCAACGCTCAGGAAGTTATGGATCTCGGTGCAGTAGCTCACCTTTCTACAATCAAGGGCAGAGTTCCTTTCCTCCACTTCTTCGACGGTTTCCGTACATCACACGAGATCCAGAAGATCGCTACATGGGATGATGAAACTCTCTACAGCCTCCTCGACAAGGATGCTGCTCAGGCATTCAGAGACAAGGCTCTCCACCCTGAAAGACCTGTTCTCCGTGGTTCAGCTCAGAACCCTGACATCTTCTTCCAGGCTCGTGAAGCTTGCAATAAGTACTATGATGCTATCCCAGGTATCGTTGAGGACTACATGAACAAGGTAAATGAACTCATCGGTACAGACTATAAGCTCTTCAACTACTACGGTGCTGCTGATGCTGAACACATCATCATCGCTATGGGTTCTGTAAACGACACAATCGAAGAAACAATCGATTACCTCAACGCTAACGGCGGTAAGTACGGTCTCGTTAAGGTTCGTCTGTTCAGACCATTCGTTGCTGAAAAGCTCCTCGCTGTTATTCCTGACAGTGTCAAGAGAATCTCTGTTCTCGACAGAACAAAGGAACCCGGTTCAATCGGCGAGCCTCTCTACCTCGACGTTGTTGCAGCTCTCAAGGGCTCTAAGTTCAATGATATCCCTGTATTCACAGGCCGTTACGGTCTTGGTTCAAAGGACACTGTTCCTGCACAGATCGTTGCTGTATTCAAGAACTCAACAAAGGCAAGATTTACAATTGGTATCGAGGACGACGTTACAAATCTTTCACTTCCTCTCGAAGCTAACCCTGACTCAGCTCCTGCAGGCACAACAGCTTGTAAGTTCTGGGGACTCGGTTCAGACGGTACTGTTGGCGCTAACAAGAACTCAATCAAGATCATCGGCGACCACACAGACCTCTATGCTCAGGCATATTTCGCTTATGACTCAAAGAAGTCAGGCGGTGTAACTATTTCACACCTCCGTTTCGGTAAGACACCTATCAAGTCAACATACCTCATCAACAAGGCTGACTTCGTTGCTTGTCACAACCAGAGCTATATCGACAAGTACGATATGGTTTCAGACATCAAGCCGGGCGGTACATTCCTCCTCAACACGATCTGGAGCGTTGACGAACTCGATGCTAATCTCCCAGGACAGGTTAAGAGATATATTGCTGAAAACAACATCAACTTCTACATCATCAACGGTGTAAAGCTTGGTGAAGAAACAGGCATGGGCACACGTATCAACACAATCCTCCAGTCTGCATTCTTCAAGCTTGCAAACATCATTCCTTTCGAGGATGCTCTCAAGTACATGAAGGACGCTGCTGAAGCTTCTTACAGCAAGAAGGGACAGGACGTTGTTGAAAAGAACTGGAACGCTATCGATGCAGGTCACCAGAACATCGTTAAGGTTGAAGTTCCTGCTTCATGGAAGACTGCTGCTGATACTCAGATGGGTATGGCTGCTGTTTCATGCGACAACAAGGTTCTCCAGGATTACGTAAACAACATTCAGATTCCTTGCAACGCTCAGAAGGGTGACAAGCTCCCGGTTTCTACATTCGTAGACATGGCTGACGGTACATTCCCACAGGGCTCTGCTGCATTTGAAAAGCGTGGTATCGCTGTTAAGGTTCCTGCTTGGGATGCTTCTAAGTGTATCCAGTGTAACCAGTGTGCTTACGTTTGTCCGCACGCTGTAATCAGACCTGTTGCTCTTACAGAAGCTGAGGCTGCTGCTGCTCCTGCTGCTATCAAGACAGCTGACTTCAAGCCTGCTCTCAATGGTCTCAAGTTCACAATGACAGTTTCTACACTTGACTGTACAGGATGCGGCGTTTGTGCTAACGTTTGTCCTGCTAAGGAATCTGCTCTTACTATGGAGCCTATCGCTTCACAGATGGATCAGCAGGAAGTATTCAACTACTGCGTAAACATCGACAGCAAGGCAGAAGTTGCTGAAAAGTTCAAGGCTGACACAGTTAAGGGTTCACAGTTCAGACAGCCATACCTCGAATTCTCAGGTGCTTGCGCTGGCTGTGGTGAAACTCCATATGCTAAGCTCGCTACACAGCTCTTTGGCGACAGAATGATGATCGCTAACGCTACAGGCTGTTCTTCAATCTGGGGTGGTTCTGCTCCTTCAACTCCTTACACAGTTGATAAGAATGGCAGAGGTCCTGCTTGGTCTAACTCACTCTTTGAGGACAACGCTGAATTTGGTTACGGTATGTACCTTGCTCAGGAAACACTCAGAAAGAGAGTTACTGCTAAGGTAAAGGCTCTTGAAGAAAAGGCAGAAGGCGACGTTAAGGCTGCTATTGCTGAGTACTTTGAAACATATAACAACGGCGCTGCTAACAGCATCGCTACAGATAAGCTCGTTGCTGCTCTTGAAGCTTGCGGCTGCGATGATGCAAAGGCTATCCTTGCTGAAAAGGATTACCTCAGCAAGAAGTCACAGTGGATCCTCGGCGGTGACGGCTGGGCATACGATATCGGTTTCGGCGGTCTCGACCACGTTCTCGCTTCAGGCAAGAATGTAAACGTTCTCGTATTCGATACAGAAGTTTACTCAAATACAGGCGGACAGGCTTCCAAGTCAACTCCTACAGGTGCTATCGCTCAGTTCGCAGCTGCTGGTAAGGCTATGAAGAAGAAGGATCTCGCTGGTATTGCTATGAGCTATGGTTATGTTTACGTTGCACACGTTGCTATGGGTGCTAACATGAACCAGTGTATCAAGGCATTTGCTGAGGCTGAGGCTTATGACGGTCCATCACTCATCATCTGCTACGCTCCATGTATCAACCACGGTATCAAGACAGGTATGGCTACTGCTCAGGCTGAGGAGAAGAAGGCTGTTGAGGCTGGTTACTGGCACCTCTACAGATACAATCCTGCTCTCAAGGAAGAAGGAAAGAATCCATTCTCACTTGACTCCAAGGCTCCAAACGTTGACGAGTACAAGAACTTCCTCATGGGTGAAGTTCGTTACAACTCACTTGCTCGTTCTAACCCTGAGAGAGCTGAAGTTCTGTTCAATGCTGCTGTTGAGAACGCTAAGAACAGATACGACTACCTCACAAGACTTACTGCCCTCTACGGACAGGACTAATATAAGTTATTGCTCCTGAGTTGACTTACTGCATCTGACGCACATGGCAGTCAGTGGGAAAATTCATCAGAAATAAGCAAAAGTAAGCCCCCGTTTCGGATATGAAACGGGGGTTTTTGTATCTGTTTGCAATACATTTTTGCTTTTTACTGAAAAAAATAACACCGTACATTGACGGTGCTATTTTTTTGGATTTGTTTATATTAGGATTTTGTGGATTTCAAAAAATTACATTTTGCTGTTGTAATATGCTGAAACACCTGCTTTAATAAGTGCATTAACTACCAGTGAAACAGCAAGTGTCATTGCGACTGTATCGCTGAATATGCCCGATATAAAAACGGCAAAAGCAGTTACAAACAATGCTATCATTGAGGAAGTCTGCATTGTTTCCTTTGCAATTTCCTTGTTGCGCTCATCAGTTTCCTGAATGTACATCGCTTTCAGCTTTTTTTCGTCTTTCAGCGCATTCCTGAATCTTACGCAGTAACCTATAGTTGTAACTATCATTCCGCATGCTCCGCCTGCAAGCAGTCCTGAATAAGAAGTATCCTTTTTCTCTAAAAAGATTTTATCTGCAATAAGAATAAGCAGCAACAATATACCCATTATACGCATTATTACTAACTTCTTCTGTATTTTCTTTTTGTATTCTTCCATGATAAATCCTCCTTAAAGATTTTCCTCGCCCTCGAAAATGAACAGCTCCTCGATAGATATTCCGAAAAACTGCGCCGCTTTGTGTGCAAGCGTGAGGGACGCATTATATTTTCCGTTTTCAAGTGATATGATGGTCTGCCTTGTCACACAGAGTACATCTGCAAGTTCCTGCTGTGTGACCTTTCTGGCTTTCCGAAGCTCCTGTATTTTATTTTTCATCTTTTTCTTCCTTTCCATCCTTTGAATATGCCATTACAACTGCAACAGCGATCCCCAATGCTATCCACGGCAATGCCGCTTCAAAAAAAACATACATAGTTTCACTTCCTTTTTATGTAAAGTTTACTTTACCTCTGCTGTGATTATAGTATAGCACCCTTTACATTATTTGTCAAGCCCACTTTACATATTTTTTTGTTTTAACTTATTGCGGGACATATGTCCTGTATAAGATACGCCATAATACTGAAAGTCTTTGGAAAGGGGGTTGCCCCGATAAAGAGTAAAAACTTCTATAGGGCATCTCTAAAAACCCGTTTTGAGTAAGAAAAAGCAGATAGGTACAGTAGATGCAAGAAAAGCCATCGAAGGCGTGCTTTCGCACTACGAGAGGGCTTGACGCAGAATTTATTCTTCAGGACAAGCAGAAAAATTCAAGATTTAGTTGGTGGAGCAATAATATAATCGATCAAAGACGCAGCTGACAGAATAGTTACTTTCGTAATAACATTGTTTCTCAAAAAATTTTTAAGGCAACACCGTACAAAGTCGCCAGACGTGCTTTGTGCGGTGTTGCCTTAATTTTCATAGTAAATTGCAGTCCCTTTTATATTTTTCCCGGTTTATCATGACAGATGATTCATACTTCCTGACATTGTTTGCTCATTCTTCTGCTTCTCCGTCTTTTGACTGCTTTAATTATATATACTATCTGTATCATAAGACACAGCGGAAGAACGGGTATCATGCAGAATATCAGTCCTGTGAAAAACAGCGTATCGTACACTGCCTGCCAGCCGTAGTAAGTGGAGAAAATAAACGTAAATCCGCAGAAATATGACGACAGGCTGTAAATTATGAGCAGTATTGCCGGAACAAATGAGCCTGCGAACAACGCTTTGAACCATTTCGGCTGACTGTCTGTATCCTGTTTTTTCTGCTGTGATCTTTTTACTAAAAAACTGATAAGATAACCTATCTGGTACAAAAGCGATGCCACAAGGATTACTCCGAATACCGATGCATACGCATGGCCAAAAGCACCGGATAATCCCCATTCTGATGCTTCATGACCTATCGCACACAGAAATGAGATAACACCTGCCACTGATACACCTAAAAAAATCTTTGATATTTTCATAGTCGTTCCTCCTTTTAAGTTATTGGTTTGTGTTTCATTGTCTGTATTATATCACAGCGGCGGTATGAAATTAAGATGCAATATGTCATTTTATATATTACATTTGTCACTTGTTAATAATGCATAGATAATTAAAAACGGCGAAGCCTCCCTGAAAAACAGTAAAGCAAGCTTGCGATGCTTTACGGACTGTTCGCATTACTTCCCTCGGCTTGACCGACAAAATTACTATCGATTTTTTGTGAGATATATGCATTGTTACTGTTGACAATTATGCATTGTTACAAAGTTTCAAAAAACTTTTTCAATATTCAATGGGTTTGCATTGAAAACACCCCCGATTCTGACCCCTTATGAACGATGCTTTTCGTTCAGGATATGAAAGGAGGTTTTACAATGCCCGAAAATGACCTGAGAACTAAACGCAATGCTTTCTGCTGTTACTACACTCTGCTCGGCAATGCAGAAGAAGCCGCTTTGAAGGCAGGATTTGACAAGGAAAACGCACTCGCCGAAGCAGTGAAATGCCTGCGCTCTGAGCACTGCCGCAAAAATATCGCATCACTCAGAAAAAATCTCTCCGACAGCGGAAATGTCACCGCCGCTCTGAGAAGGCTCGCTTTCGGGAGCTGTTCGGACGTTATCAGCCTTGCCTTTGCGGATGAACTTCCGTCGCATGATATTCTCAGCCGCCTTGACCTGTTCAATGTCTCTGAGATAAAGCGTGACAAAAGCGGACGAATCGAGATAAAGCTTTTTGACAGGCTGAAAGCACTTGAAAAACTCTATGAACTTGAAAATGCATTCTCTGACCGTGACAAGGCGGCAGACCTTCTGAGGGCACTTTCATCTTCTGCTGAGGAGGACAACGAAATTGACGATAACTAAGCTGTCGGCAAAACAAAAACTGACGATGAACTGGTGGAAAACGCCGAAATACCGTGACTATGATGCAATAATCTGTGACGGTGCGGTGCGAAGCGGCAAAACGCTTTCCATGTCGCTGGGATTTTTCATATGGGCATCAGGCTCGTTTGACGGCAGTGCTTTTGCGGTGTGCGGCAAGACCATTACATCACTCCGCAGAAACGTTATAACGCCGCTTTTGCCATTCCTCAGCGAATACGGCTTCACCTGCATGGAAAAAGTCAGCCGCAACTTCATCGACATCACCTTCCTCGGCAGAACAAACCGTTTCTACCTTTTCGGCGGCAAAGATGAAGGCTCGGCGGCTTTGATTCAGGGCATGACGCTTGCAGGAGTTTTCTTCGATGAAGCGGCTCTTATGCCTCGCTCTTTCGTCGAGCAGGCTCTCGCAAGATGCTCAGTAAACGGCTCAAAAATGTGGTTCAACTGCAATCCCGACAATCCTGCACACTGGTTCTATAACGAATGGATAAAAAAGGCTGACGAAAAAAATGCCCTCTATATCCACTTCACTATGGACGATAATCCGTCGCTTTCGGAAAAAATGAAAAATCGCTACAAAAGACTGTACTCAGGCGCTTTCTATGAACGTTTCGTGCTCGGAAAATGGACTGCCGCACATGGCATTGTCTATCCGATGTTCAGCGAAAAGCTTCATGTATACAGCGGCGAAATGCAGTGCGAAAGATACGTTATATCATGCGATTACGGCACAGTCAATCCTTCCTCATTCGGTTTATGGGGACTTAGCGGCGGCGTGTGGCACAGATTAAGGGAATACTACTACTCCTCGAAAAGAGAGGGATGCTCACGTACCGACGAGGAGCACTATACCGCTCTTGAGGAACTTGCAGGCGGCAGAAATATTTCAAAGGTCATTGTCGATCCCTCTGCCGCAAGCTTTATCGAATGCATCAGACGGCATGGAAAATTCCACGTTGTAAAGGCTGATAATGACGTTATCAAGGGCATAAGGCAGGTCAGCTCCGCTCTGAAGCAGAATCTGCTGAAAATTAATGAATCCTGTACCGACATTATCAGAGAGTTCCGACTTTACTGCTGGAATGACAAAACAGGAATGGATGCTCCGATAAAGGAAAATGACCACGCTATGGACGATTTACGGTATTTTGTGGCTGACATGATGAACTCAGACTGCTCAGACAGCTTTGTTGCATTCTCGGTTTCAAGAAAACATCGTTCAGAAAATCCACGAAAGGAGGACATATGAAACTTTTCAAAAAGAAAAATACGGCTTCACCTGTCAGACCTCAGCTTGTTTCAGCACAGCGTTGTCCCGCCGCAAATACGGGACTGCCTGCCGCTGTTGAACCGTTTGAAAAGGAACTTTATGACAGACTGCGCTTTGCAGTTCCCATAATCGATGCCGCCCTCATGAAAATAGTCCGTCTTACAGGCGGTTTCAGGGTGGTATGCTCAGACGGTGAGCACCAGAATGAACTTGACAGGTTTCTCGAAAATGTCCCTGTCGGCGTTTCAGGGCGGTCTATCGGCACTTTTGCGGATAATTTCCTCGACAGTATGCTCACCTATGGCAGTGCTGTCGGCGAGATAGTGCCTGATGCCGACGAAAAACGCATTGCAGGGCTGTGGCTCGGCGATGTCTCAAAAATACGCATAAAAAGCGGAAAAATACCGTTCACAAGGCAGTATTCCGTTGTTTCAACCGACGGCAGTCATGAGGCTGTCGAACATCCCGAAAATATCCTTTATGCATCTCTTACAGGCGGTCATTCGCTTCTGCGTGGTCTGCCTGCACTCAGCAGTATACTTCTGCGCATTTATGAATGTATCGGTCAGAACTTCGACCGTGCAGGCAATGTGCGGTATGCCGTGACCTACAAGCCGTCAGGTGATGCCTGCGACATGGTTTACAACCGTGAAAGAGCAGAAATGATTGCCCGTGAATGGGCAGACGGCATGAATTCGGCTAAATACGGTCAGGTCAAGGATTTCGTCGCTGTCGGTGATGTTGATATCAAGGTCATCGGCGCAGAAAATAAACTTTTTGATACGAATGTGCCTGTCCGTCAGCTTCTTGAACAGCTTATTGCCAAGCTTTCTATTCCGCCGTTTCTGCTCGGTCTGAACTGGAGCAGTACCGAGAGAATGTCCGCACAGCAAGCGGATATTCTCACATCGGAGCTTGAATATTACCGCAGACTTCTTACTCCTGTTCTGTGCGATATCGGCAATGCTTTTCTCTGCTCGATTGGTGCGGAAGGGGAGTGCCGTGTGGAATGGGATAATATCAACTTGCAGGACGAAAAGGAGCTTGCAGAGGCAAGGCTGAAAAATGCTCAGGCTTTGGAAATTGAGATGAGACTTGCAAAGGAAAATAATTAAACCGCAGAACAGGGAGCACGAAAGTGCGCTCTCCCATATTGCAGAAAACTGATTTGGGGATGTCGAGGACGCCGTCCCCTACAAAACAATATTGCTCCACCAACTAAATCTTGAATTTTTCTGCTTGTCCTGAAGAAGAAATTCTGCGTCAGAAAACCTTGAAATACGTAAGTATTCCTGCGGCTTTCTTCCTTGACTTTCTCCTTCATTACTTCGCATAAAATATTC
>JAZUGG010000018.1:0-22597 GCA_045641105.1 Ruminococcus sp.
CTGTAATTCTTGACGACGGCAGAGAATATTATGTTACTCAATACGCCGCCGTACTGCTTGAACAATGCAGAATGAAAGTCCGCTTCCTGCAAACCGCAATGGGATGCGATGAAGAAGAATGTGAATGTGAATTTGCAGATGGAGATATCGTGCCGAAATATATCAATGTTATGGCAAAAAGGCTCGATACCGGAGACAACGCTTTCGCAAAAACCATTAGAATTAAATATTGATATGTAAATATAGCTGTACAGCAAAACAGCGATACTTATGCAGAAATTTCGTACTTATTATTGAGGGAAACCCTTTTGAAAAAGGGTTCTCCCTCAAACTCCCTTCCTAAAACTTTTGGGTGTTTTAGCTTATCTGATATGGGACATATGTCCCATATCAGATAAGCCATAATACTAAAAGTCTTTGGAAAGGGGGTCGGGGAAGAACCTTTCCTCAGAAAGGTTTTCCCCGATAAAAAGTAAGAACTTCTATATGAGTATCGCTGTTCTGCTGTACTGCCTTTTTATAAATCAATTTTGAACCAGAATGTTGAGCCGCAGCCGGGTTTGCTCCTAACGCCATAGTCATAGTCATGTAGTTTGAGAACGGCTTTGACTATTGACAGCCCGAGTCCCGTGCCGACAACTTCACGTTTATGATTCTCGGAACGGTAGTATTTGTCAAAGATAAGCTTTATCTTATCCTCCTCGATGCCCTGTCCCGTATCGGTCACTTCTATCACAACGCCGTCAGGTTTGTTTATCTGCTTGACATAGACTTTTTTATCCTCGCCCGTATAGTTTATGGCATTGTTTATCAGGTTATAGATGACCTGTTCTATCTTCACCACGTCACAGCATACCATGCGTTCCTCATCGGGCGTAAACTCGATAGAATAGCCTTTTTTCTCGGAAAGCCCCGCAAATCTGTCAATAATTTCCGAAAGCTTCGAGCTTATCCCGAATTCCGACGGAGTAAGCTTCTGTTTGCCGCTTTCAAGCTTGGAAAGGTCAAGTATATCGTTGACCAGCAATGCAAGGCGGTCAGTTTCGTTTATGATTATTTCAAGATGTTCGTTGCGCTTCACGGGATTATCGCCCGAAAGGTCACGTATCATCTCCGCATAGGCTTTCAGCATGGTAAGAGGCGTTCTCAGATCATGCGATACATTCGCTATCAGGTCACGCTGCATCGTATCTACCTTTGAAAGCTCCTTTTCGGCATATGTAAGAGTATCGGCAAGCTTTTTGGCTTCAAGATATCCCCTGCCGTCGAATTTCGTGCTGAAATTGCCCTTTGCAAGCTCCTCGGCAGAACGTGTTATCCTGTCGATAGGTGCTGAAAGATGAGCCGAAAGATACATGGAGATAAAGAATGCCGCAACAATGAGGATAATGGTGATTATCATAAGCTGCTGCTTGATTATCATAACTGTCGAGCCTACAGGAACAAGTGCCGAATTTACCAGAAGATAGCCGTCGGGCTTGTCAGGCTTGCCGAGTGCGCAGCCGTATATCAGCATATCATAGCCGCTTCGTGGATTTTTCACTCTGTCTCTTATGATGTGATTTTCGCTCTGGACAATTTCCTGAATATAGGAAAAAGTCTTGTTTTCCCTGCCGTGGATAAGGCAGTCGCCGAGAACTTCCTCGGAATATACAGTACGGCAGTGGCGGTCAAGCACCTCAACGCACAGGTCATTTTTCATGGCAATGTCTGTGATGAGGTCATAGAAATTCTCGTCACGTATGCTCTCGAATGATTCCGATATCTGTGACGCACTCTGTTCAGCGCCGTGCACCTTCATTCTCTCATAAAATTTCTGGAGAAACAATATCTGGAAAAGCCACAGAAGAAAGAATACTACAAGTGTGAACATGACAAAATATATCCACACCTTGAATTGAAGCGGCAGACGGCTTTCGGCGCTCCTGATTTTTTTAAGCTTCAAACTTATATCCCATTCCTCTCAGTGTAACAATGAATTTTCTGTATTCACCGAGGCTGTTTCTCAGCATTTTTATATGGGTATCAACAGTTCTGTCATCGCCGAAAAAGTCATATCCCCACACTTCCTCAAGAAGCTTGTCACGGGTGAGGGCGATATTCTTGTTTCTTACAAGATAGAAAAGAAGGTCATATTCCTTTGGCGTCATGGATACCTTCTCGTTGTTGACATAGACCTCTCTGCCCGAAATATCGACAACAAGTCCCTCAAATGCGTATTTGTCGAGCTGTGCTGTCTCCTCATGCTTTACGCTGCGCTTGAGTACGACTTTCGCTCTTGCCATAAGCTCCTTCGGTGAAAACGGCTTGACAACATAGTCGTCTATGCCTATCTCAAAACCGAAAAGCTTGTCATATTCCTCACCTCGTGCAGAAAGCATGATAACGGGGATATTTTTGGATTTATGTATCTCCTTGCAGGCAGAATAGCCGTCAAGTCTCGGCATCATGACATCCATTATTATCAGGTCATAGTCGTTGGAATGGCAGAGACTTACAGCCTCCATTCCGTTTTCAGCCTCAGTTACCTCATATCCCTCAAATTCCGCATATTCACGGACTACTTTTCTTATATTCACTTCATCATCTACGATTAAAATATGTGCCATATTATTACCTCCAAAGTCACAGGCTTTGTTTTCTTATCTGTATTATAACATATTACAGGACAAAAGTGTATATTACGTGAAACTTTCTTGTACATTTCAGATAATTTTATAAAATTTGTTATGTAAGCATAAATTATCTGTTGACATTTATAGTAATTTTTGCTATAATGTATTTAGAGCATCTATATACTCGTTTTTATCGTATTAATACTATGCTTAAAGGAGGCGGTTGCTATCAAAAAAACCAATCATGTTGCTGCAGCTGTTATAATAATCGCAGCAACCGCTCTTGTTAATGCTTTCTGCGTGAAATACCCCGATTACAGGGATATGACGCTCATCATCTATGTTTCGACACTGATATTCGGTGCGCTTATACTTGCTTTTATCTTCAATATACGGCACGCAAGGAACAATACCCTCGACGAACCTCAGCTTATAAAAATAATCGACAGCATGAACACCGAAATGGTTGTCTGGGCAGTTGATTTCTCATACCTCTATATGAACAAAAAGCTGCGTGAAGTTCTTGGTCTGCCTGACACAGCCCCTGACCACAAAGCGGCTCTGTGGAGGGCTTTCGGACTGAATAACCCTTCCGAACAGCTTCTTACAGAAATAGCCGAGAGCAGTTCCTATGAAGCCCATTTCAAAGGCGCTGACAATATACTCACTTCGATTGTCTGGAGCACTTCCCTCGCACGCAAGCGCAAAAAAAGCAATATCTACATCAGCACAGGCTTCAATATCACCGAACTGAAAAAGATGAGAGTCAATCTTGCAAGCGCCAATGACTTCTTCAATTCGTCAATGGAACTTGCCGAGATCGGCGTTATTATGAGCGTGGACAAGCGCAATTTCCGTGCATCTCCCGAACTTGTCAAGATGCTGAGCCTGAAATCGGCAAGCATCACCGCATCTCAGTTCCGTGCCATGATACACCCGAATGACCGCATTCTCTTTGACGGTGCGCTGAAATCCATGGATTCCCACGATATCAGAAGCATCGAAATGCGCATAAAATCAAACGACGGGATCTATCGCTGGTACTCCTACCGCTATAAATCCATCGAAGGCACGGATAATACCCTCCCGCTTTTCGGCGGCGCTATCCTCGATATCACCGAAGAACACGAAAAGGATATACTTATCGAGCGCCTTGCCTATATCGACGAAGTGACCGAGATCGCAAACAGAAACAAACTGCTCAATGTCGGTCAGGAAATTTATGATTCAAGCAAGATCCTCAACTGCTCTTTCTGGATGATAGTTCTCGACATAGACCGTTTCCATATCATCAACGATACATGCGGCTATGCAAACGGAAATTCCGTCCTCAAAGACTTTGCTCATCTGCTCTATAAGTTCGTCACTCCAAGCGGTCTTGCCGCAAGAATAAGCGGCGATAATTTCGCCCTCCTACTCCGTGACTACGGCGATGACGACCTTCCGATGTCAACTGTAAGGTCTATTCAGGAGGAATTCGCAAAGCTTGCCGTTGACGGTCTCGCATCGGTCAGCCTTACCTGTTCCGCAGGCTATTCCAAACTGCCCCGTGACGGAAATTCCTTCCTCGATATCATGGAACACGCCGAATTTGCCCTCAAATCAGCCTCGGGCACACAGAGCAGCATAAGCGCATATGAACCGAGTATGCACGACTCGATAATCGGCAATACTGCCCTTGAAAAGGCTCTCGCTCTCGCAATCGAAAACAACGAGCTCCAGCTTTTCTATCAGCCTAAGATCGACCTCTCAAACAACAAGATCATGGGCGTGGAGGCTCTCATAAGATGGATAAAGCCCGACGGCACTATCGTTAACCCTGACGTTTTCGTGCCTATCGCAGAAAGTTCTCACCTTATCGGCAAGATAAGCGACTTCGTTCTCAATGAGGGCTGCCGCCAGAATAAGCTGTGGCAGAAAATGGGCTACCCGAATATCGTGATGTCCATTAATTTCGCATCCTCCGACTTCTATCAGACCGACCTCAAGGAAAAGGTTTTCGAGGCGCTCGCAAGAGCCGGCCTTGAACCCAAATGGCTGGAAGTCGAACTTACCGAAACTCTCGCACTGAGTGACGTGGATTTCGCTGTCTCCCAGATGAACAAGCTCCGTGATCTCGGCGTAAAGCTTGCAATGGACGACTTCGGAACAGGATATTCATCACTCAGCTATCTCCAGATCTTACCAATTACGCTTCTCAAACTCGACCGCTCCTTTATCACGGACATCGAGCATGACAATATCGCCTTTGAGATCGTTTCCGCTGTAATCCGCATCGCAAAGTCAAAAAAGATCGAGACTATCGCTGAAGGCATCGAAAACAGCAATCAGGAAGCTATTCTCAGAAAGGCAGGCTGTAACTACGCTCAGGGCTATCTCTACGGAAAACCAATGCCTCCGCAGGAGATTCAGAAGCTCTTTGACAAGTACGCCGCAAAATAACTGCAAAGCAATAGAATATTGATATTAATTCCGTCGGTCAAGCCGAGATAAACAAATACGAACCGTCCGTAAATCATCGCAGGCTCGATTTACTGCTTTTCAGGTGGATTCTGCATCTTACCTGTCGGTTCGGTCGGTGCTTCTGCTTCGCAGAGTTGTCCACCGGACACCCGCACCCCTCGCCCACCCCCTGCAAGGGAGCGAAGCGGCTCCCTTTCCCCCGCAGTATAGGCTTCGCCTTTTTTCAATATTTAATTGCAGAAATAATAACATAACGGAGGTATTCACTATGAAAAGAAGAATTGGAATTCTTACAAGCGGCGGCGACTGCCCCGGTCTGAACGCTACCATAAGAGGTGTGGCTAAAGCCTGTTATGAGCGCTTCGGCGAGGACAACGTCGAGATCGTAGGCATTTCAAACGGCTACTACGGACTTATCAACAACCTCTGCAAGGAAATGTCACCTTCTGCCTTTTCGGGCATTCTCACTCAGGGCGGCACTATCTTCGGCACAAAACGTCAGCCGTTCAAGATGATGCAGGTCATCGGTGAGGATAACATCGACAAGGTAAAAAATATGAAGGAGACATACAAGAAACAGAAGCTTGACTGTCTGCTTACTCTCGGCGGCAACGGTACTCATAAAACCTCAAAACTGCTCGCCGATGAGGGACTGAATATAATCGGTCTACCCAAAACCATTGACAACGATATTTTCGGAACCGACGTAACTTTCGGTTTCCATACCGCTGTTGACATCGCTACCGATGTTATCGACCGTCTCCATACTACTGCCGCAAGCCATTCACGTATTCTCGTATGCGAGATAATGGGCAACAAGGCAGGCTGGCTCACTCTCAATGCCGGTATCGCAGGCGGCGCTGATGTTATAATTATCCCTGAAATTCCTTACGATATCGATAAGGTCTGCGATTCAGTAATGGCAAGAACAGCTTCGGGCAAGACATTCTCGATACTCGCCGTTGCCGAGGGCGCTTTCGATATCAACGAGGCTCAGATGAAGAAAAAGGAACGTGCAAAGAAACGTGCCGAGGCAGGAATAATCACCGCCACAAGCCGTATCGCCGCACAGGTTCAGGCTAATACAGGCATCGAGGCTCGTGTCTGCGTTCCGGGACATATGCTCAGGGGCGGCGCTCCGAGTGCGTATGACAGAGTGCTTTCCACTCAGTTCGGCGTTCATGCCGCTTACCTCATCGCTCAGGAAAAATACGGCAGAACTGTTGCTAAGATAGGCAACAAGATAACCTCAAACAAGCTTGAGGATATCGCAGGCAAGACAAAATTCGTAGATGTGGACAACCATCTCGTTATCGCCGCAAGGGATATCGGTGTTTCCTTCGGTGACTGATAAACAGCGTTTTACGGGCAGATTTCGGTCTGCCCTTTTTTATGCGGAGGATAACTACATTTGCTGTCAATACTTATTATAAATAAATATATTAAACAGCAACTTTTGAAAATTAAAATTCCGCCTTACAAACTTTTTTACAGCGTATTTTTGCCTCTGATTAACCGAACCGCAATATCTGAAAGTATTAATTCTTCATTTTTTGCCATATTTCGCACATTTTTTTGTAAACTTTAATTTAATCACTGTGTAAAATAATGCTTTTTTCATTAAAATTAAGCTGTCTTTTATTAAAATATAAAAATTTGTAATTATGTAAGAAAAACCCTTTTCAAACCGCAAAAAATGTGATATAATATTTGTATATTTCTTTTGGGAGGTATTTTTCATTATGACAGAAACAGAGCTTTATAGCCTCTGGTGCGAAAACGCTAAGGACGATGCAGACCTTCAGCGTGAACTCGCAGAGATAAAAGGGGATAACGAGGCTATATCCGACAGGTTCTACCGTGACCTTGAATTCGGAACAGGCGGCCTCAGAGGCGTTATCGGCGCAGGTACCAACAGAATGAACATCTACACAGTAAGACGTGCTACACAGGGCTTTGCTGATTATCTCAATCAGGAATACTCAAACCCAAGTGTCGCTGTTTCTTACGACAGCCGCATAAAATCAGACGTTTTCTCTAAAGCAGCAGCAGAAGTGCTTGCTGCAAACGGAATAAAAGTTTACATATATTCAGAGCTTATGCCTACTCCCTGCCTTTCTTTCGCAGTCCGTGCGCTGAAATGTCAGGGCGGTATCATGGTGACTGCAAGCCATAACCCTGCCAAGTACAACGGCTACAAGGCTTACGGCGAGGACGGCTGCCAGATCACTCTCCGTGGCGCTGAAATTATTCTTGAAAAAATCAATTCTCTTGATATGTTCACAGGCGTTAAGCACGCTTGCTTCGATGAGGAAGTTGCAAAGGGCAATATCTCCTTCATCGGCGAGGACGTTATCGAGGACTTCTACAAAAATGTTCTCAACGAGGGTATCAACACTGACCTCTGTGCATCAAGCGGTCTGAAAGTTGTCTATACACCTCTCAACGGCACGGGCAACAAGCCTGTACGTGAAATTCTCAGACGTATCGGCATCACTGACGTTACCGTTGTCAAGGAACAGGAAAATCCTGACGGCAACTTCACGACCTGCCCTTATCCGAATCCTGAAATACGTGAGGCTCTCGAAGTAGGTCTGAAATACTGCGCTGAAATTCAGCCTGACCTCCTTCTTGCAACCGATCCTGACTGCGACCGTGTAGGTATCGCCGTTCCGGACGGAAACGGCGGATTTGCTCTGTTCTCAGGCAACGAAGTCGGCGCAATGCTCCTTGAATACATCTGCGACCAGAGCGTGAAGAAGGGCATCATGCCGAAAAATCCTGTAACAGTCAAGACCATTGTTACTACTGATATCGTAAATCTTATCGCAGAAGCTTACGGCGTTGAGGTCATCAATGTTCTCACAGGATTCAAGTTCATCGGCGAACAGATAGGTATCCTTGAAGCAAAGGGCGAGGAAAACAGATATATTTTCGGTTTTGAGGAAAGCTACGGCTACCTTTCAGGCGGCTATGTACGTGACAAGGACGCTGTCAACGCATCAATGCTCATATGCGAAATGGCTGCATATTACCGTACACAGGGCATTACCCTCCTCCAGGCAAGAGAGAATATGTATAAAAAATACGGCGTATTCTGCCAGACACTCTACAGCTTCACATTTGAAGGCGCAAGCGGCATGAAGCGTATGGAGGAGATCATGACAGGTCTCCGCACAAATCATCCTGCACAGATCGGTGGATTGAAGGTTGAACGTTTCGAGGACTACAAGGCAGGAATTTCCAAGAACATCCTTACAGGTGAAACTACCGAGCTTACTCTGCCTAAGTCAAATGTTCTTGCATTCTACCTTGAAAACGGCTGTAAGGCTATTGTACGTCCTTCAGGCACAGAGCCAAAGATCAAGACATACCTCACAGCTAAAGCTCCTACCCACGAAGAAGCCGAAGTTATCGAGAAAAATCTCTATGCAGACTTCACTCAGAGCATGAAATAAACACACCAAGCGAGCTTAATGGCGATACTAATATAGAAACTTTATGCTTATTATTGAGGGAAACCCTTTTGAAAAAGGGTTCTCCCTCAAACTCCCTTCCTAAAACTTTTGGGTGTTTTAGGAAAGGGGTTCGGGGAAGAACCTTTCCTCAGAAAGGTTTGCCCCGATAAAAAGTAAAAAACTTCTGTATAAGTAACGTCATCAGGTTCGCTTTTTTATGCGTGAAATATAGTTTATGGAGATAACAAAGAATGAAAGAAAAAACAACAAAACCACATATATCAGGCTCATTGACAGCTTTCCTTATCGGAGGGATTCTCGGCGGAATCATTTTTCTGCTGATTTTCGGCACTTACCCCCTCGATCCCACAAATACAGAATGGATAGCGGCAGAGGGCGGCGATATGCTCCAGCATCAGATAGGCTGGGAGTTTTTCCGCAGAACACCGTGGAAATTCCCGATCGGACTTGCTGACGGTCTTATTTCAAGCGGCGCAGTCTCCTGCCTCTACACAGACTCTATCCCCTTTTTCGCAGTTATTTTCAAACTGCTCTCCCCTGTTCTGCCCGAAACCTTCCAGTATTTCGGCATCTGGGAGATGTTCTGCTTCATAATGACAGGCGGAGTTTCATCTGTTCTGCTCTATAAAATAAAGCCGAATTACTTCTTTTCTGCCTGCGGTTCGACGTTCTACGTTCTGTTTCCGCCGACAACAAGCAGAATTTTCCACCATGACGCACTTATCGCAATATGGCTGATACTCATCGCTTTCATACTCTGCATCGACCAGTGCAAAGAGCCAAAGCATAAATACTCCGCTGTTGTCAGCTGGTCACTGCTCGGCGTGATATCAGTCCTCACTCATATGTACTTCCTGCCGATGATATATATGGTCATGGCGGCTTATATTTTCATCGACATCTTCCAGAATAAGAAAATATCAAAGTCAATTGCGATTTTTGTATCAACAACGGTTTGTTCGCTGACCGCACTTTTCTGCATCGGCGCATTCTATGGCGAAGGTCAGTTCTTTGCAGGAGGATTCGGCATATATTCGGCAAATTTCAATACATTTTTCAACGGTCATCCTGTATCAAAGCTGATACCGACACTTCCGACAGAGAAAGGTCAGTATGAGGGATATGGTTTTCTCGGACTTGGCGCTTTGCTCCTTCTCGCTTTCGACATCATAATATGCATCATTCTGCTCATCAGAAAAAAAGGCGGATTTTTCCGTAATACAGCCGAATTCCTCAAAAAACACAAAATCCCTGCAATTGCGGTATTTCTGCTTTTCACAGGCAGTTTCATCTGGGCAGTCAGTCAGAGGGGCGTGTTCAATGACCATGTTCTTTACGATATACCACTGCCACGTTTGATTCTCGGCGGTTTTTCAATTTTTCGTGCATCAGGACGATTTATCTGGATATCAGGTCTTGTCCTTATCACGGTTTCGTTTTATCTTGTCTCAAAGGCTGACATAAAAATTGCGGCGGCTATTATTACGCTCTGCGCTGTGATACAGACTGCCGACTCATATGACTGGTACGTTTATCTGCACAAGGTATACGGCGAAAAACGCCCGTCAAAAATAACGTTAATCTCAGAACACTGGGACGGCGTTACCGAAAATGTCAATGAAATAATCTTTCTGCCGCTTCCGCTTGAATATCTGAATTATACCGATATGTATTTCAACTTTGCAGTGCTTGCATCAGAGAAAAAAATAAATCTCAGCAGTTTCTATCTTGCACGAAGCAACTATGAACTCCTTTCAGAATACGCTGACGAGCAGTATGAACTCCTAAAAAGCGGCAAAGGCAGAAATGATGCTCTGTATGTATTTTTTGACGAAAATGATGTGCCTGATGATGTTGATGACCTGAAAGTTTATAATATCGATAACTACACAGTCGCAAGGGTTGAAAGTTAAAATAAAAAAATATTATATTCTGCTTGACAAATATCATGCATTGTGGTATAATTATTGAGCAATGTATGAATGCACTACTGTCTAAGGTAACTGATGGGCTGCACGGATACAAAAATCTGTGAAAGAGGTGACAATCGTGAAAGAGGGAATCCATCCGAATTTTGTTAAGACAACTATTACATGCCACTGCGGCAACGTAATGGAGACAATGTCTACAAAGGAGAATATCAAGGTTGAAATCTGCTCAAAGTGCCATCCATTCTATACCGGCAAGCAGAAGCTTGTTGATACAGGCGGACGTGTAGACAGATTCAAGAAGCGTTTCAATCTCGATAAGTAATTATTATAAGCCACTCATTTTGAGTGGCTTTTTCCTTCTTATTATAATGCTATGAATTATTTTACAGTTTCCGAACCTGCCGAAGATTCATTCACCGAAAAAAAATCGGAGTTTATCGGCTATATCGCCCCCGTTTCCACTAATGATGAAGCCGTTGAATTCATCAATTCCATAAAAGCACGTCACCGCAAAGCTAAGCATAATGTCTATGCATATATCCTCCGTAAGGACAATATTTCCCGATATTCCGACGACGCCGAGCCTCAGGGCACGGCAGGCGTACCTGTTCTCGATGTCCTGCAAAAACGTGGACTGACCGATGTATGCGTTGTCGTTACACGTTATTTCGGAGGCATTCTCCTCGGCGGCGGCGGTCTTGTACGTGCCTATTCCCATGCCGCAAGCCTTGCCTGCGATGCCGCACATACAATGAATATGTGCCTGTGCCACCGCCTGAAAATCACATCGGACTACGGTATGTACGGAAAAATCTCCTATGTCCTGCCGAATTTTGAGACTATTACAGTCAGTTCCGACTTTTCCGACGACGTGACGCTTGAGATTCTTGTCCTCTCAGAAAAACTCGATGCCCTTAATAAGGAACTCATCGAAATTACCAATGCTTCTGTCGAAATTGTGGACTGCGGTGAGCTTTTTGAAGATTTTTCATCTGTAAAAAAATAATTAAAGGGTTTTCCCGTTCAGAATAGTATATGTATATAGACGCACATTTTGAAGCATTACACTTATGAATGTATATTGATACTTTTTATTGAGGGCAAACCTTTCCTCCGATAAAGAGCATCAGTACACTCCATAAAAGACAACGCTTTAGAGAGGTGATTATTATGACTATACGTGAACAGATCGAAAACTCAGAAGAGCTGATACTCAGCGAATTTGCCTGCAAAAGCACTGACAAGGAGGCTGCACGGCGTGATGCTGCGGAGGAACAATGTCCGTTCCGCACAGATTTTCAGCGTGACCGTGACCGCATACTCCACTGTAATTCATTCCGCCGCCTGAAACGTAAGACTCAGGTTTTTTTGTCCCCTGTCGGAGATCACTACCGCACACGCCTTACCCACACCCTCGAAGTCGCCCAGATAGCAAGAACAATTGCCCGTGGTATGCGGCTTAACGAGGATCTTACCGAAGCTATAGCCCTCGGTCACGACCTTGGTCACTCGCCTTTCGGTCACTGCGGCGAGGCTGTCCTCAACGAGATATGCCCTCACGGTTTCAAACACTATCTGCAAAGTGTCCGTGTGGTGGAAGTTCTCGAAAACAAGGGCAGAGGTCTTAATCTCACCCACGCCGTCCGCAACGGTATCGAATGCCATACCAACCGCATTTCCGATACACGGGAGGGCAATATCGTGCGTCTTGCCGATACCATCGCATATATCAACCACGATATCGAGGACTCGATACGTGCTGGCGTTCTCCGTACAGAAGAACTGCCGCAGGACTGCGTTGAAATTCTCGGCGATACCAAAACAAAACGCATCACAAGTCTCATCGCTTCCGTTATTGAACACGGCTCTCAGGATATCGATTTCTCCCCGGAAATACGTCAGGCTCATGACAAACTCAGACAGTTCATGTTTGATAAGGTCTACACAAATCCTGCCGCTAAAAATGAGGAGAAAAAAGCAGAACGCCTCGTGCGCAAACTCTATGCCTACTTTATAGAGAACAGCTCCGAACTTCCTGACGAATACCGCAGTATCATGGAGAAAACCGATGCTGACCGTGCTGTATGCGACTACATCTCAGGCATGAGCGATTCTTATGCCGTTGACCTTTACACTGAACTGTTCGTCCCGAAATTCTGGAAATAAGGAGGAAAAGAAATGGCTTTCGATGACGAATTCCTCTATACCCTAAGAAACGCCAATCCGATTGAAACTGTCATGGGTTCATATGTCAGTCTCACACGCAGAGGCAGGAATTACGTCTGCTCTTGTCCGTTTCACTCCGAAAAGACACCTTCATGCACCGTTTTTACCGAAACACAAAGCTTTTACTGCTTCGGATGCGGCGCAGGCGGCGATGTCATTACTTTTGCCATGAAGATCGAGAACCTCGACTTTTCAGAAGCAGTCAAGCTCCTTGCTCAGCGTTCGGGTATCGAAGTACCGCAGAAAAATACCGCTGACAGTCAGCTTGCCGCACGTAAGACACGCATCTATGAAATGAACCGCATTGCGGCTAATTTCTTCTACACAAACCTCGTCAAAGGGGCTGACAAGTCAGGTCTGAAATACTTCGCAGACCGCAGGCTCTCCCCTCAGACTATCAAAAAATACGGTCTCGGCTATTCTCCTGATTCATGGGACGAGCTTTGCAGACATCTGCATTCAAAAGGCTATTCGGATGATGATATTATCTCCGCATGGCTCGGCGGACGCTCGAAAAAAGGCAATATGTTCGATATGTTCAGGAAACGTGTCATGTTCCCGATAGTTGACCTGCGTGGGAACATTATCGGTTTCGGCGGACGTGTTCTCGATGACTCCAAGCCGAAATACCTCAACACAAGCCAGACTCCAGTTTTCGACAAAGGCTCGAACCTGTTCTCCATGAACTTCGCAAAATCCGCAAACACCAAGCGTATTATCCTCTGCGAGGGTTATATGGACGTTATCGCCGTAAATCAGGCAGGTTTCGAGAACGTCGTTGCCACGCTCGGTACGGCTATCACCCCCGATCAGGCAAGGCTCATAAGCCACTACGCCGAGGAAGTCATAATCGCTTATGACAGCGACGGTGCAGGTCAGAAGGCTACCCAGAAAGCCGTAAACCACTTCAATGATGTCGGTCTCCAGACCAAAATTCTCCACATGGAAGGCGCTAAGGATCCTGACGAGTATATCAAGAAATTCGGTGCAAACCGCTTCCGTATCCTTCTTGACGGCTCGTATGACGCTACAGACTTTATGCTCGACAAGTGTGAGGACGGTCTCGATATTTCCACGGAACTCGGCAGAATTGAACTGCTCAAACGTACCTCAAAAGTTCTTGCAGGTATTGAATCACCTCTTGAACGTGAAGTATACATCTCCAGAACATCGAAGAAATGCGACATACCCGTTCAGGTGCTTAAAGCCCATATCGACGATATTCTGCAAAAAAACCGCTTCTCCCAGAAGAAAAACGAGTGGCGCAGCATAAAGGCTAATACAGCCTATATAAAAGATGACATCAATCCCGAAGCTGTCGGCTTCCGAAAAGAAGCCCGTGCCGAGGAAATGATCATATATTACATGATTGAAAGACCTTGGGAATGGAACGAAATCGAGAAAATTGCTTCTCCCGACATTTTTGTCACCGCCTTTAACCGCAAGGTCTATTCAGCCATGCTCAGAAAAGTGAAAAATTGCGAAAAATTCTCCCTGACAGTGCTCAATGATGAATTTTCGCCGGATGAAATGGGTAAAATAAGCGGAATTGCCGCCAAGTACAGCAATATGCCCGTATCTTTCTCAGCCGTCACCGATTGTGCGGAGGTTCTTAAAAAATTTAAGCCTCAGAATGATGATCTTAGCGATGACGCTCTGAGAAACCTGTTCAATTCCAAAAACAAAAAATAGGAGGACACTTATGGAAAAGAAGAATACTATTGAAGCCCTTATGGAACAGGGCAGAGCTAACGGCCGACTCACAACCAAGGAGATCACTGATGCCCTTGAGGAACTGGATTTTGATGTTGACCAGATAAATACCTTCTATGACAACTGCGAAAACCTCAATATAGAGATCGTCGAGGATATGAACATCGACCTCGACCTTAAAATCGGTCTTGACTCAGGTCTCACAGATGACCTTGAACTCGCTCTCTCCACTGACGGAATCGCTATCGACGATCCTGTAAAGATCTACCTCAAAGAGATAGGTCGTGTTCCGCTTCTCACAACAGAAGAAGAAATCGAACTCGCACAGCGCATGACTACAGGCGATCCTTACGCTAAAAGACGTCTTTCAGAGGCTAACCTCCGTCTTGTTGTTTCAATCGCCAAGAAGTATGTCGGCAGAGGTATGCAGTTCCTCGACCTCATTCAGGAGGGCAACCTCGGTCTTATCAAGGCTGTTGACAAGTTTGACTACACCAAGGGATTCAAGTTCTCAACTTACGCTACATGGTGGATACGTCAGGCTATCACCCGTGCTATCGCCGATCAGGCAAGAACTATCCGTATCCCTGTACATATGGTTGAGACTATCACAAAGGTAAAGAAAATATCAAGCCAGCTTCTCCACGAAAACGGCCACGATCCAAGCCCTGACGAAATAGCTGAAAAGCTCAATATGCCTGTGGACAAGATACGTGAGATCATGCGTGTGGCTCAGGATCCTGTATCCCTCGAAACTCCTATCGGTGAGGAGGAGGACAGCCACCTCGGCGACTTCATTCCTGATGATGACGCTCCTGCACCTGCCGAAGCCGCATCTCATACTCTCCTTAAAGAACAGCTTGACAAGATCCTCTCCACTCTCACTGACCGTGAGGCTAAGGTTCTGAAACTGCGTTTCGGTCTTGAGGACGGTAAATCCCGTACTCTGGAGGAGGTCGGAACACGTTTCGATGTTACCCGTGAGCGTATCAGACAGATCGAGGCTAAGGCTCTCAGAAAACTCCGTCACCCAAGCAGAAGCAAACAGGTCAAGGATTTCCTCGACTAAGAACTTCGGGCAGTCACATAACAGCGTTACTTATATAGAAACTTTATACTTATTATTGAGGGAAACCCTTTTGAAAAAGGGTTCTCCCTCAAACTCCCTTCCTAAAACTTTTGGGTGTTTATAATACTAAAAGTCTTTGGAAAGGGGTTCGGGGAAGAACCTTTCCTCAGAAAGGTTTTCCCCGATAAAGAGTAAAGACTTATATATAAGTAACGCCGTTATGTGGCTGCCTTTTTATTTGCAGATGATTGACATTGCGGTGCATTTGTAGTATAATTAAATTGCATATAACCCGTGATATTATGGTGTACTGCACTCCGTAAATGCAGAAGATGCAGAATCGGATTTTTCCCTGTTCTGCGATGAAAGGAGCGATTATGAGTATCTTCAATCTTTCTAAATCAACACCTGAACTAAGCCGTGACTGGAAAGCTTTCCAGCAGTTCGTCGGCAATATCGGCGCTTTCACATATATAGCCAAGGAAAAAGTCGCATACTTTGACTCAGTTGCCGCTCATATGCTCGGCTGTACAAGCGAAAAACTCAATGAATTTGATTTTTTCAATCTCCTCGAAAAAATCTCGAAATGCCCAGTTGAAGGTCAGAAGCATATCTATATCTTCACCGACAACAACGTGACCAGATATATCAAAATGAATATCTATGAGAGCAGTGACGAATGGCTCGGTTTCGTTCAGGACTTCACCCGCCAGATGACTACCTTCTATGAAAACCACGGCTTTGTTGAATATGATCCTGTAACACGCCTTCAGTCCTTCCCCTCGTTCTCGCAGAAGATAAAGTCCATACTTCCCGATGTCCAGCACGGCTGTCTCGCCACCATCTACATCAACGGCATCGATAAGCTGGGTACATACCTCACTGTTGACAACACCAACAACTGCATTACATCCGTTGCGGAAGTGCTCAAAAATTTCTCATCGGATAATATCATCATCGGCTCAAAGTCAAATTATGAAATATGCGCTTTCTTCCGTGAATGCGATAAAATGAGCATCTACAATATCCTGAACAGCATGGACGAAGCAGTTCACAACTGCATCCTTACCGACGATTTCGGCGAAATTATTGATATCTCGGACAAAAGCAGACTTTCGCTCTCTATCGGCTGTTCATCATATCCCGAAGAAGCTTCCGACTTCAATATGCTCATAAATTACTCGGAATTCGCCCTCTATGAAGCTAAGGCTGACCGCAGAAGCGTTATCAACTGGTTCTCGGAGGAAAGCTACCTCTGCGACAAGGACACATATAAAAATGCTCTCCTGTTCTCACGCATCGTTCAGGAAAACCTCCTCACCTACTATTTACAGCCTATCATCGAAACCCAGACAGGCGAAATAGTTGCATATGAGGCTCTCATGAGAACCTGCGGCGACATTAAAATGCCGCCGTCTCAGATACTGAAAATAGCCGAAAATCAGAATGACCTCTATATGGTCGAAAAACTCACATTCTTCAACTGCATGAAGCTTTTAAGCGACAATCAACAGGTTTTCGAGAACAAAAAACTCTTTATCAACTGTATTGCCGCTTCTCTGCTGACTGATGACGACTTCAATGAACTATACCTCACATACGGCGAACTCTTTGAAAAGGTCGTTATCGAGGCTGTCGAGGAAACTTCCGCTACTCCGAGCGCTATCGAAGTGCTGAAAAAACGCTGTAAATTCATTCACGCACAGCTTGCTATTGATGACTACGGCACAGGCTACTCAAACAGCTCAAATCTCCTGCATTATGCGCCTGAGTATATCAAAATAGACCGCTCACTCATTACCGATATCCACAATGACCTGAAAAAACAGCAGCTCGTTACATCAATTATTGAGTTCTGCCGTGAAAATCAGCTTATCTCTCTCGCTGAGGGCGTTGAAACATTGCAGGAACTCAAAACTGTCATCAGGCTCGGCGTTGACCTCGTTCAGGGCTATTACACATCAAAGCCGAAGCCTCTGTTCCTCAACAGCATCTCTAAGGATATCAAGGACGAAATTATCAACACAAACCTCGAAACCAAGCCTGACGGAATGAAAAAGATTTACGCCGCTCATAACGACGGCGAGATCGATATCCTCAAACTTGCACTCGAAAAATATACAGATATCCACGTTTATCAGAGCAAGCTGACTATCGTCGGTGACCTCGACAAGCCTGTGAAAATGAATATCACCGTCATGGACAATCACAGCTGTGAACTGACCTTGAAAAACTGCAATATCACAAGCTGTTCGGGCAGACCTACTGTTATGGTGGGCGAATATGCACAGCTTGTGCTCAATGTCTCAAAAAATAACAAGATAGGCTATTCGGGCATCTATGTGCCTATGGGCTCACAGTTTGAACTGACGGGCAAGGGCAGTCTCACTATTGACTGCTACGCTACCGAGGGCATCGGCATCGGCAACGATTACGACCACGGCTACGGCGATATCAAAATCAACAGCACGGGCAGTCTCGAGATCATCTCAAACAGCGTTGATGCAGTCTGCATCGGAGGCGGCTATAACGACGACGATTCCGAGATAAAACTGCTGTCAGGCAAGATCGATATCTATATGTACTGCCACAACGGTCTTGGCATCGGAAGCTTCAACGGCGATGCAAATGTCGAAATATCGGAAGATTGTGCGCTCAATATCACCTCATCGGGAAATAAGGCTGTCGGAATCGGAAGCTGTAAGGGTATTGCCTCTGTTACTTCCGGCGCTGATATCAATATTTCCTGCACAGGCGCAAGTGCCGTCGGTATCGGCGTTCTTGAAGAAGGCGAGGGCAGTATCTTCATCGAAAGCGGCAAACTGTCAATGAAAATGCGCTCCGCTCATCATACCTGCATCGGTGCTATGAACGGCGCTGTCAATACTAAGATAACCGGCGCAGAGATCAATATCGACTCAGAAGGTGACGAAATGACAGGCATCGGCGACGCTCTCGGTTCAGGCAATGTCGCTATTATAGATTCTACGGTAAATATGACCGTTTTCGCCGGTAATCCAAAGGATATTGGCACTTCAAGCGGCGATCTGCAAATCCAGAATTCTACAGTGAATTCCCTCATCAACAATCAGCGCATCGCCCACTGATCTACATTTGTATAATATTTTTCCCTGCATGGCACCTTTTTTCTCGGGGCAAACCTTTCTGAGGAAAGCTTCTTCCCCGAACCCCTTTCCAAAGACTTTTAGTACTATGGTGTATCTGATATGGGACATAAAGTCCCATATCAGATACACTAAAACACCCAAAAGTTTTAGGAAGGGAGTCTGAGGGAGAACCCTTTCTCAAAAGGGTTTCCCTCAGAAAAAAAGGTGTCAGGCGGGGAATAGTAATGATAAGAAAGGTAAGAAGAAAAAATGAAACTTGGTATGGTTGGTCTGCCAAATGTTGGCAAAAGCACACTTTTTAACGCTCTGACAAATGCAGGAGCTGAATCTGCGAACTATCCGTTCTGTACAATTGAAAAGAACGTAGGTATCGTATCCGTTCCTGATGAAAGGCTTGACAAGCTCGCAGAAATGTATGAGCCTGACAAGTTTACCCCTGCAACCCTCGAATTCGTGGATATCGCAGGTCTGGTCAAGGGTGCATCAAAGGGTGAAGGTCTTGGAAACAAGTTCCTCGCTGATATACGTGAAGTTGATGCTATCGTTCACGTTGTAAGATGCTTTGAGGACTCCAATATCATTCATGTTGACGGCAGCATCAATCCTCTCCGTGACATTGAAACTATAAATCTGGAACTTATTTTCTCCGATATCGAAATCGTTGACAGACGCATCGACCGTGCTAAAAAAGCTGTCAAGGGCGACAAGAAATACCTCGCTGAGATAGATTTCCTCGAAAGATTGAAAGAACATCTCGAAAACGGCAAGTCTGCCCGTGGTTTCGACTATACCGACGACGAAAGAGAACTCATCAAGTCCACTCCCCTCCTCTCGGCAAAGCCTGTTATCTATGCCGCAAACCTCAGCGAGGACGACTTCGTGAACAATATTGAGACTAACGAAAACTACAAGGCTGTCTGCGCTCTTGCCGCTGAGGAACACTCCGCTGTTCTCCCGATATGCGCTCAGATCGAAGCTGAGATCTCCGACATGGAACCCGCTGACAAGGCTATGTTCCTCAGTGAACTCGGTCTTGAAGTATCAGGTCTCAACCGCATCATCAAGGAAGGTTATGCTCTCCTCGGTCTCATCTCATACCTCACCGCAGGCAAACAGGAAGTCCGTGCATGGACTATCACAAAGGGCACTAAAGCTCCGCAGGCTGCCGGCAAGATCCATACCGACTTTGAAAAAGGCTTTATCCGTGCCGAGGTCATCTCTTTCAATGACCTTATGGAATGCGGTTCAATGGCCGCCGCTAAGGACAAAGGTCTCGTAAGACTTGAAGGCAAGGAGTACGTTATGCAGGACGGCGATATCGTTCTGTTCAGGTTCAATGTCTGATTTATGCCTGTATTTCGATGTTCAGGAGGTGCTGTTATGAGTTTTTCACCACGAGAGATACTGAATTTCATAGACGAAAATGATGTCAAATTCATAAGGCTGACCTTCTGTGACATCTTCGGCAATCTCAAAAATGTTGCCGTTATGCCGAATGAACTGCCTCAGGCTTTTGAGCACGGCATTCCTTTTGATGCCTCCCCGATTGCTGACGGATGCTCAGACTTGCTGCTCGTTCCCGATATTTCCACGCTTTCCGTTCTTCCGTGGAGACCTAAATCCGGCAGAGTTGTCCGCTTTTTCTGTAGTCTCAAAAATACTGACGGTACGGATTATGTCGGCGACCTGCGTACCGATCTCACAAATTACATAAACACGCTCCGGCTTGACGGCTATGTCTGCGAAATGGGCACAAAATGCGAATTCTACCTCTTTGAACTTGACGAAAATGGCGAACCTACGCTTATCCCTCATGACCACGGCGGCTATCTTGATGTCGCTCCGCTGGATAAATGCGAGAATACAAGGCGTGAAATTTGCCTGTCACTTGAAGAAATGGGCATGAACCCAAAAAGTTCATGTCATAGATTCGGGCCTGCGCAGAATGAAATAGACTTCCGTGAAAGCGAACCTGTCACCGCCGCCGACAATATGGTACACTACAAGACCGTGGTAAAATCCATTGCGGCACAGAGCGGTCTTTTCGCATCATTCATGCCTAAACCGCTCACTTCAGAGCACGGCAGCGCTCTTTGCATATCCCTCAGCATAAAGAAATGCGGCGAAAATATTTTCGGCTCTGACCTCGGTACAATGTCACACGAGGGCAAATGCTTCATCACAGGTCTGCTCAACAGGATTCGTGAGATAACTGCTTTTCTCAACTGCACCACAAATTCATACAAGCGCTTCGGCATGGGCTATGCGCCGAAATATGTTGACTGGTCATTTGAAAACTGCTCTCAGCTTATACGTATCCCCAAAGCTGTCGGCTCTGCTCCGAGAATAGAACTTCGTTCAGCCGATGCCTCCTGCAACCCGTATGCGGCTTTCAAGCTGATACTTGCCGCAGGTATCGAGGGCATCAGAAATGACGACTGCTCACTGCTTGACAATACCATGAAGCTTGATGCGGCTCATTCCGATTTTCAGCCGCTCCCGACTTCGCTTAAAGAAGCCGCAGAAATAGCCAAAAACAGCGAATTTGTGCGCCGTACTCTGCCTGATGAGATCCGTCAGAGTATTTTCAATCAGCTTGACAGGCAAATCTCAGAATATTCTGATGCTGATGACAAAGACGATTTTGAGTATCGTGCATACTTCAAATATATCTGAGGTGAATCATGGAAAAAGCTGTAATCATCTCATCAAACAGCGATATATCGCAAAAAATCGAGACTGCCGCAGTCAATGAGGGATTCGGATGCAGTGTTTTTTCAAGCTGTAACAGCGCTCGGCGCATCCTCTCAAACGGCAGTGAACCTGCACTTATCATTATAAATACTCCCCTGCCCGACGAATTCGGTCAGGAGTTTGCGGAAATGGCTGCCGAGAATACTTCCGCCGCCATTATCCTGATTTGCAGCGGCGATATTTCCGATGACGTTGCCGACCGTGTCTCAGAGCACGGAATATATGTGCTCCCCAGACCGCTAAACCGTGAACTGCTCCTGCGCACCATAAGGCTCGTTACCTCCTCACGCTCACGAATGATGGGCATGAAAAAGGAAAACAGCGAAATTCTTTCAAGAATAGGCGAAATGCGGCTCATAAACCGTGCAAAGGCTATTCTCATGAAGTACCTGAAATTCACTGAACCACAGGCTCACAGCTACATCACACGCCAATCCATGAACAACCGCCAGACACGACGTGAAACAGCCGAAAAGATACTCTCTCAGTACGAAAAATGAGGAGGCATATGATGAACTTTATTGATACAGCATTTGAACAAAAGTTATGCGGCGATGATTTTCTTCAGGCAATGGCTGATATTTACAAAGAGCCAAAGGTAAGACAAATTTTGAATAACTATCCATTATTTGTACAGGATATTATCAATATCATAGATTATGATTCAGCCATGCAGATTGACGGATTTGACGAAATAATCAACGGTTCACTTGCAGAGCGATATAATGATATACTGTCTGCATTGACACGCTGCGGTCTTATGGATGAGGTTGCTGTAATTACGGATGCCAAGAAGCTTGATGAAGAAAATCATTATGAATATGACCACAAATATAACGTTTTTTCTCAGAAAATAGCATTACATAATGACTATGATAAATTCTGGAATGCTGTCAGACAATATATCGACAGCAATATTTCATACTAATATACCGCATAAAATAACGGCGGTTCTTACGCAGAAGTTCTGCTTTTTATTGAGGGAAACCCTTTTGAAAAAGGGTTCTCCCTCAAACTCCCTTCCTAAAACTTTTGGGTGTTTTAGGGTATATGGTATAGGACATATGTCCTATACCATATACGCCATAATACTAAAAGTCTTTGGAAAGGGGTTCGGGGAAGAACCTTTCCTCAGAAAGGTTTGCCCCGATAATGAGCAGAATTTTCTATGCAAGAACCGCCGTTGCTTTGTGCGGATTATTTTAGAAGAATAGGTCTA
>JAZUGG010000019.1:0-5468 GCA_045641105.1 Ruminococcus sp.
GCCATAATACTGAAAGCCTTTGGAAGGGGGTCGGGGGAAGAACCTTTCTACAGAAAGGTTTGCCCCGATAAAGAGTAAGAACTTCTATATGAGTACCGCCGTTTTGTGCGGTGTTGTTTTTTAAATAAGTATGCCTGAAAAATGGTCTATTTCATGCTGTATTATTTCGGCTTCAAAATCACGGAATGTCTGTTTTCTGCGCTTGAATTTTTTATCGCAGTATTCAACAGTAATGATCTGATATCTTTTCACGCTTCTTGTGCCGCTGAGAGAAAGGCAGGCTTCCTCTGTTTCATAGGGGGCTTTTGAGTGGTCAACTATTTTCGGATTTATCATAATAATATTCTCATTACCGATAGTTGCCGCAAGAATCGTCTTGCTCACGCCTATCATATTTGCCGCAAGTCCGACACAGCGTTCTGAATTTGCTTCAAGCGTGTCAAGAAGATCACGAACCGTCTGCATATCATCTTTTGTTGCAGGCACGGATTTCTGACTCAGAAATTCCGTGTCTTTTATTATTTCCTTTACCATAATTACCGCCTTAAATCTTATCTACTGTCATTGATGCATCGGAAAGCTCAACATACGTCAAGCCGTTTTCCTGATATGAAGTGAATGTACCTGTTATTGTGATATACTGCCCCTCATCAGGATAGTCGTCAGGAAATTTGTGTTCGCCTGCAAGTGTGAATTCCATTCCCTGTTCACAGCAAGCCGTTGCATCGGGAATTATCAGAACCGTATAGTCCTTTCCCGTCATATCATCATGAAAAGGACGGTATGTTCCTCTTATTTTTATCTTCTGGTTTGCATATACATCAGGATACAGCATCATATTTGAAACAGTGCTGTAAATCATTGTACTGCTCATCTGCGTAAGGTCAACATCAAGGTCTGTATCATCAGTTGTCTGTGACGCAGTTGTTTCCTGAGCTGACTGAGTATTATTTTCTGCATTTTTTCCGCATGAACAGGTCATTCCGAGACATAATGACATTATGATGAAAAACAAGCTTTTTTTCATTTGCCTGACCTCCCCATACAGAATGAAAGCAGTGAGAATATCAGAAATACAGCAATATCAGCCGCAACTATCGTTGAGCCTACAGGAGTACCTGCAAGTATCGACAGGATTATGCCGAATGCTGCGCAGAATACTGAAATAATAACCGAGCATACTATAACACTGCGGAAACTTTTGAATATGCGCATTGCTGAAAGTGCAGGGAAAATAATCAGCGCAGATATCAGAAGTGATCCAACAAAATTCATGGCGAATACGATAATTACCGCAATAACAACAGCTATCAGGAGATTGTAGAGGTCGGAGTGAAGTCCTGTAGCCTTCGCAAAATTTTCATCAAATGTTACAGCAAAAATTTTATTATAAAACACAAAGAATACAGAAATTACCACAACAGCCATGATTATGCAGGCAATAACGTCTTTAATCGTAAGAGTAAGGATAGATGTAGAGCCGAAAAGTGTGCTGCAAACATCTGCTGAAAGGTTTGCTGAAGCTCTGCCGCCTTTTTTGGGAGCGAGATTCATAAGCAGATAACCCAGTGCAAGCGCACCGACGGATATCATCGCCACCGCCGCATCACCTTTGATTCGTGTATTCTGACCTGTTCGCAGCAGAAGTACAGCTGAAAGCACGGTGACAGGCATAATTATCAGCATATTATCAGTAACGCCCAGTACAGTTGCGACAGCCATAGCACCGAATGCAACGTGTGAAAGTCCGTCGCCAATAAATGAAAATCGCTTCATAACGAGAGTAACGCCGAGGAGCGAAGAACAGAGCGCAATAAGAAGTCCGACTATAAGAGCATAACGTACAGTCGGAAACTCGAAGTACATTTTCAGTGTATCAAGAATTTCACTCATCGTCATCACCTCCCATAATTGAAAGGAAAGCCTGACCTATCTTGCTGGTCATGTATTTTTCCTTAGTGCCGAAAAACATCTGCTTTCCGCCGATATGCAGTATATGCGAGGCATACTTGACAGCGGCATTCATATCATGTGAAACCATAATGACTGTGATGCCGTCTTTTTTATTCAGGCTGTCAATAAGTTCATACATTTCATTTGCGGCTTTCGGATCAAGTCCGGTTACAGGTTCATCAAGCAGAATCATTTTTCTTGCGGCGCAAAGCGCACGGGCGAGTAGGACTCTCTGCTGCTGACCGCCTGAAAGTTCACGATAACAGCGTTTTGCAAAATCGGTTATTTCAAGACGCTTCATCATATCGTCTGCAAGCTTTTTTTCTTCTTTATTATAAAATGGGCGCAGTCCGCAGCGGTTTACGCAGCCTGACTGAACAATTTCCCTGACAGATGCAGGAAAATCCCTTTGAACCATAGTCTGTTGCGGGAGATAGCCTATTTCATTTTTCTTAACTTCACCGCAGAATGATATTTCGCCGCTGAGAGGGGCTTTAAGTCCGAGAAGCGCCTTGATAAGCGTGCTTTTTCCCGAACCGTTTTCGCCGAGTATGCACAGATAATCGCCGCTTTCAACGGTAAAATTAAGATTTTTAGTAACAACGCTTCCCTCATATCCGAGAGAGACGTTTTCACATTTCAGCAGTTCACTCATATCAGTCAAGCACCTTTCTGAGTGTCTCAAGATTTTCTCTCATGATAGAAATATATGATATTCCGCTGCTTACCATTTCGTTGGTAACTGACTGGATAGAATTAAGTGATTCAATACTGCGGTTCTTGTCTGAGGAGTTGTCGATTATTGCCTGAGCAAGGGAGTCATCAGAATTTTCTATTGTAAAAACAGTATCAAGTTCAAGTTCGTCAAGTTTCTTGGCAAGACCGACAATAGTCTCAAAGCTTGCCTCAGTTTCAGCCGAACATCCTACAAATGCCGCATAGTAGTCAATTCCGTAGTCATCAACAAGATAGCGGAAAGGAAATCTGTCACCGAAAAGAATCGTTTTCACTCCGGCATTTTCAGCCATTGAAGTATAATCGCTGTCAAGGCTGTCAAGCTGAGCCGTATAGTCGGAAAGTGCAGACCTGTAGCTGTCTGCTGATTTCGGATCAAGTTCACATACGGCTTCACATATTGCATCACAGCATATTTCAGCATTTTTTACCGAGAGCCATACGTGTTCATCATATTCAATGCCGCCGTTCTCATCGTCATCATCTTCTTCATCTTCCATGCCTTCCTTGATTTCTTCCTCCTTGGCGAAATCTCCGAGAACATCAAGCAGTCTGATGACCTTCATGTTTTTGTTTACGGCTTCATTCAGGGCATTATCTACCCATTTGTCTGACTCGCCGCCAACGTAAACAAACATATCACATGATGATATTTTCAGCATATCTGCTGCGCTTGGCTGATAATTATGAAGGTCAGTTCCATCGCCAAGAAGGTATGTGATCTCAGCATCGGTATTGTTTCCGACGATTTCTCTTGTCCAGTCGTATTCTGCAAAGGTCGTGCATATTATATTTATTTTATCGGATTTATTTTCTGTTCCGCTGTTTGTACAGCCTGTCATTGAAAAAGCTGTGACAGCTGATACTGTCGCAGCGGTAATTTTTCCGAATATGTTCATTCAAACTCTCCTTTTTGAATTTGATAATCATTTTCAAATCTAATTATACACGATTTATCTGCCTTTGTCAATAGAAATATAATAAAAAAAGACGGCATGAATAGATAATCCCTTTACTGCAATCCTCTCAGCCAAAGAGAAAACTGCTCCAGAACCGCTTTATATAGTTCATCATCGCTAACTCTTTCAAGAGATGCCATTCTTGAAAATCCTGTATTGTCACGTTTTCTTCCCGGCATATTATCAAGCTTTATGAGATTTTCAAATTTTCTGTTGCCGATACCGATAAACTGGATAAATACATTTTTTTCAGACGAGGAAAAAACAACGTCATTTGTCTGTGCAATGTCGTAATTTTCGCCGTCTGTAATAAAAAGAACGAATGTCGGATCGCCGTCATCCACGACAGGAGGAATGTATTCTTCATTTTTTATAAAGCCTAAAAATTTCTTTATCCGCTGTGTTCCGCCGTAAATGATAGTCCTCAGCACAGGGGCATAATTCGTGCCGCCCATGGAATAACCTGAATTATTAACTACTTTTTCCACATAATTTTCATAGTTGCTGAGGTTAAGGTCTTCAAGCTTGCGAAAGTCATTCTGGAACAGAAATACATCAATAGAACCATTATCATCGAAAGTAAGACCAAGAGGTATAAGCTTATTCAGCGTTCTCTGAACAGTGCCCTTGTGGTAGAGGTCAACCATAGAACCGCTGTAATCGATAGCCGCAACGACTTTTGCCCTCATTGAACCGAGGTCTACACCGTTCTTTTTGCTGATATCGGCAACGCATTTGCTGAGGTTTATTACGTGTTTTTCAAGCTTGATCTTATCCTTTGAAAGATTTATTTTTCCCATTAGTTTATTTGTAAGTTCAGTTTCATTCTTGCCAGACACAGTATTCTGTACCGACGGTGCAGAAACAGGGAGCTGATGGCATCCGTATTCCGCAAGAAGTGCAGGAAGTCCGCCGTTCATGCCATTAAGAGATGCAGATATCCTCCACTCGTCCTTGTAATATATTTCAAAGATTATAATTGCTTTTTCACTACTGAAATTACTGCCTGACAGATCAATTGAATATGCTGTTCTGCCGTTCTGAACGACCTCAGCTTTCAGTTCAGAAATGTTGTTCATTGAATCATCTCCGACAGCCGCCGCAAAAGACAGCCTTCTTATCTGCTGAGGCATTTCCGAAATGTTTAGTCTGAACACTGAAACTCCATTCTCATCGCTGTATCTGATCTCATTTTTCAGTGATGAGGTCTGCTGTTTATGGATTATATAGCGGTTCGGGGCGATTTTTTTGTCATTGCCTGTTCCGAAGCAGATGATATTGTATTGTGCTTTGCTTCTGATGCAGATTCTGACAGATACCTCCTTTGAAATTTCAATTTTTCCGCCGAGCCTTTCACGCATTCCTTTTGTCATATTCATTGTAACTGCCTCCTTTCATGATGCATACTGCAAACGGGGATTGTACTGTAATTATTATAACAAATTTGATTATTTTTTTCAAGTATTTATTGAATAATCAACTGAACTATGATATAATCAAAGCATATGGCTATCTTGAAAAAATATTTGAGAAAATTGAAATAATCCTGAATTGTAATCTGTCTTTATAAACAGAGGAGAAAAACTCCTCGGGAAAGGAGGCAAATCTGACGGATGATGTATCAATAATTGAATTGCTGCAAAAGAGGGATGAATCGGCTATCAGAGTAATTCAGCATAAGGGCACCTCTAAAAACCCCTTCTGAGAAAAAGCAGCTATGCACAGCATCTGCTGCGTCAAGCCCTCTCGTAGTGCGAAAGCACGCCTTCGATGGCTTTTCTTGCATCTACTGTACCTATCTGCTTTTCCTTACTCAAAACG
>JAZUGG010000020.1:0-28825 GCA_045641105.1 Ruminococcus sp.
AGTGGCAATGTTTATTTTCCTTTCCGGATATTTAACGAGAATTGAAAATGATGATTGGATGTCATTTTATAAGAAACGAATTACCCGAGTGCTTATTCCGTATGTCATCTGGAATGTGTTGTACACGCTTTCCAAAGGTGGAGGTGTAATCGCTATCCTTTCCAATTTGGTTACTACAAAAGCCTCACCGCAGTTGTACTATATATTTGTATACATTCAGTTTGTACTTTTAACGCCGCTTCTTGGAAAACTTGTGCAATCAAGATACAGATGGCTTGGATGGTTCATAGCCCCTGCTTCAACGATGATTTTCAAATACTACTGGCTGTTGAGCGGAAATGAGCTGAATAAATACGTCGCCATTATGTGGGATGTATGCTGTCTTGGCTGGTTTACTTACTATTATCTGGGATTGTTGTTGGGAAATAAAATTAAGATATGTAATTATAATGTCAAGATACTTGGTATGTTCTGTGCTTTATCTATTTTATTGCAGATGGCAGAAGGTTATGGATGGCTGCAATTGGGAGATGTCAACTGTGGAACACAATTAAAATTAACATCATTTCTTACAAGTACGATTTGCATTTTGTTGGCATATAAATTCCTCAATGATGATACTTTCCGTCTGAAAAGCAAATGGCTGGTATTGATTGGTGATTATTCTTTTGGAATTTACTTATCACATATGCTGATTATGAAAGTGCTTTCTCATATACCATATTATTCCGCTGTTCCGTATGTCGTTAACTCTATGATTGTATTGGCACTTAGTTTCCTTTGCGTTATGATCGGTAAAAAGATTTGTGGGAAGAAATTAAGCAGATGGATCGGATTGACCTGAACCTTTTTTCTGAAGAATGTTAGGTGTATCATTCATCAACCGCTTTCCGGTACGTGGCATGTTGAAACGGTCGTATTACTGTCAAGGAAATGATATGTGTTCGTTTTCTGCACTGATACGCAGATAAAGTAATTTAGCCATAAAAATAGTCACAAAAGCGTTATACTTCTGTGACTATTTTTTATTTTGTACTGTTGTTTTTATTTATAGTAAACTATGAAATCCTCAAAATAGAAATCTGCATTTGCTATAAAAGTAACTGAATTCAGTTTTGTTTCGCCCTCTGGTTCATCAAATTCATATGTTATATATTCATCAGATTCGATTCTGTTGGTCATTTTGGCTGAGATTGTATCCACAGAAGCGATACCTTCAACATCTTCCTGAAATTCCACAGCGCAAATACTTTTGTTTTTATCAATTGAAATAGTAAATTTACCGTCCTTTTCTATATAGAAGTTTCGGTTTCGATCATAAATGGCTGCACTTGTATAGCAATTATCAGAATCAAATTTGATTCCGTTGCAGTCAAAGCTTTTAATTTTGTCATTACTGCCATAATCATTCAGTTCAAAAAATTTATCGCCCTGGATGTAGCAATATGATGCGTATTTGTCCTTTGAGATGTGTAGTGTGATGTTGGTTTTGGTTTTTGCGTTTTCAATTTCTGGCATAGTTTTCCTCTTTTCCTGTACTTACGTACAAAATATTTTGAACGGTTTAAAGATTTATGTAAGATTTATCTTACAAATGTATTATACATCATTACTTGGACACTGTCAATCATTTTTGCGTGAAATAAAAGAATTTTTAGCAAAAATTGTTAATATTTGATACTGTAGATAGTTGATTAGACTTTATTTTTTTGCATTTCAACAAATGTTTCTTTAATCAAACAAGCAAACTTATTGTAAAACAAATAATTATATGTCTATGCACATATCTGCCTGAAAAAATTTTTCAAAACCTCTTGACAAATGCTGTCATACCATGTATACTGTATATATAAGCTTATATACGGTATGTAAGGTATTACACCAAGGAGTTTCATATGAAAATAATTGTCAAAAACAAATCTGAACTGCCGATCTATGAACAGATCGAACAGCAGATCAAAGCACAGATCATCGACGGCACTATCAAGGAGGATGAACAGCTGCCGTCTATAAGACAGCTTGCCCGTGACCTGAAAATCAGCGTCATCACTACAACAAGAGCATATAATGACCTATCCGACGAGGGCTACATCATTTCGGTATCAGGCAAGGGGTATTTTACTGCACCGAGAAATAATGGCCTTCTGCGTGAACGTATGCTCTTTGAAATGGAGGAAAGCATTGAAAAAGTCGTCGAGAGCGGACGAAATGCAGGACTTTCTGATGACGAAATAATCGACGCTCTGAAAAAATACATGGAGGAATGAGAATATGGAGAATATACTGGAAATCAAAAACCTTAGAAAAAAATACGACCAATTTGAACTCAAAGACGTTAGCTTTTCACTCCCCAAAGGCTATATCATGGGATTTGTCGGACAGAATGGCTCGGGAAAGACTACAACTATCCGCTCAATTCTCAACATGACTAATATCGACAGCGGCAAGATCAGCGTATTTGGTCTGGACAGCGTGAACGATACGATTGCTATAAAGGAGCGTATAGGAGTTGTTTTCGACAGCCTCTATCTCGCAGAGCACCTCAATGTAAAGCAGATAGAACAGCAGCTCAAACCCTTCTACAAGGACTGGGACAGCAAGGAATATGCACGCAGAATCAAGGAATTTGAACTGCCCGACAATAAGAGGATAGGCGATTTCTCAAAGGGTATGAAGATGAAGTTTATGATAGCTGTCGCCCTCTCACATAATCCTGAACTCATAATTCTTGATGAGCCGACAAGCGGACTTGATCCTGTTGCCCGTGACGAATTGCTTGATATTCTTTCTGAATATATCGGCGATGAAAATCGTGGCGTACTGTTTTCAACACATATCACCGCAGATGTTGAAAGAATAGCCGACTATGTTACTATCCTCCACTACGGCAAAGTTTGGTTCACTGGCTCAAAGGACGAGCTTGCCGAAAAATTTGCCGTTCTTAAAGGCAGCGTTGATGATGTTACGCCTGGGCTGATGAAGAAGCTTATTGGCTATCACAGCTACCGAAGCGGTTTTGAGGCTCTTATTGCAACCGATGACCTTGCAGGTCTTTCCTCTGAACTTGAATACGAAAAGGCAAGCATTGACGAAATACTGGTCTATATCGCAAAGGAGGCAAAAAATGAAAGACATACTGAGAGTAATGAAGTTTGACTTTGTCACGGCAAACCTGAACAAGACAGCTTTACTGATAGCTGCTGCAGGCTTTTGTGCTTTTGGAATGTTTCTAACTCCGTCAGCAATGGTATTTCTGTATTCTATTCCGTTTATGTACATATTTCCGCTTAGTGCGGCTGATGATAAGTACAAACTGAGCCGACTTTACGCAATTCTGCCTGTTAAGCGGAAAAATGTCACAAGGGCAAGGTTTATATATATATTTGTTATGTTTTTCTTTGCAGAGATAATCACTCTGCCGCTTTCAAGGCTTTCATACTGCATGAAGCTTTACAGGTATATTCCTATCGCTGATGGGGAAATAAAAATTGTAATTGAGAAAACTTTTGCTGATTATGACTTTACGCTGAAGATAATTGCAGGCGCAATGATAGGTCTTTGCCTGTTTTTCTCGTATTTTGAGACAATAAATAAGATATTCGGTAAGGATAAAATAATATTCACCCTGACAATAACATTTGTGTTTTTAATAGTTGCCTTTATTGCATACAGAGTGTTGTCGAAAAACGGTATACTGCCCAAAATCAGCGTTCCTGACGTTCCCGTGACACTTGCAGGAAAAATCGCCGCAGGTATACTTATAAATGCGGTTATGTTCCTGATATGCATGATTTTGGGCGAAATTACAGCAGGAAAAGTTTCTGCCCGTGAAGTTTGAAAGGTGGGTTATCAATGAATAGAATTGCTTCAATTATCCGTGCAGACCTTCTTTCCGTCGGTGCCGGAAAAGAAGGCAAAAACCACGGAATCATGGGAATGTTCAAAGTGAACGGAAAATACTTTATTACGATATTTCTGTTTCTGTTCTGGACTGCCATGGAGTTTTTGATTATGCCGATGATGGGCGTAATGCTTGATGTGCTGTTTCCTACGCTGTTTGCAATGACGCTGTTCAGCACTGAAAATAAAAACCACAGCACAAGAATGTACAGTGTTGTCCCGATATCAAGAAAACAGCTTGTTACTGCAAGATTTCTGCTTGTTTCAGGTCTTACGGCTGTGGTATGTATTGTTGAGTACATCATAATGGTTCTTGCAGTAAAGCTTGAACTTTATGCGGGATTTATGAATATTGTAGACGGATTTGCCGAGAAAATGCAGATATTTAATGATTTTAAGTTCCTTAATCCTTTATCGTGCAATGGTTTTATGCTGGGAATTGCTATGTGTGCAGGTTCGCTGAGAACGCAGTTCAGGGACAGCAGTCAGATGGACATATTCTCAAATAAAAAAGTGAACAAAGGTGAAATGATAACGGGCATTACAGTCCTTGCAATAATACTGGGAGTCAGCGGTCTTGCTGTTACAGGTGTAATTAACCTTGAAGCGATATTTGCATTTATCGCTGTACTTTTCCAGAAGCTTCTTCAGCCTCTGAACGGTATGCTTTTTGGAAGTATCATGCTGATATGGGGAATTATCTCGCTTATTTATAGCTATATCTGTACACTGCTTGAATATGGTGACAAGGAACTTTAAGGGGGCATTTGTTATGAAAAATATAATAAAGAGATTTTCAGCAATTCTCTGTGCTCTGGTCACTGTTTCCGCATCTGCGGCAATGACTGTAAGCGCAAAGATACAGGAGGACAAAAGTCCTGTTCTGCCGTCGGGAATGACGGTCAGCAGTTTTGGCAAAGATATTATGCAGTATGACGACGGCGGAGATACTTTTGCGTCTGCGGCAGTCGGCATCTTTCAGGGCGATGATATACTTTATGAGCGCTATTTCGGAGAAATAGACATGGAAAATGATGTTCCGTCAGACGAAAATGCTGTATACGAATGGGGAAGTGTCAGCAAACTTCTCGTCTGGGTAAGCGTTATGCAGCTTTGGGAACAGGGGAAGATAGACCTTGAACATGATGTGCGGGATTATCTTCCCGACGGATTCTTTCAGCATCTTTCATATGACGAGCCGATAACCATGCTCAACCTCATGAACCACGACGCAGGCTGGCAGGAGAATACTCACGCAATCATGACGGAAGATGAAGCCGAAGTACTGCCGCTTGGCGAGGCTTTGCAGGCAAATGAACCGGCACAGACTCATCGTCCGGGTGAAGTTGTATCATATTCAAACTATGGTGCGGCTGTTGCAGGCTATATAGTTGAATGCATCACAGGTCAGGATTACTGCGAATACGTCCATGAGCATATTTTTGAGCCGCTTGGTATGGAGCATACTGCGCTGAATCCTACTCACAGCGACAATGAATGGGTGCATGAGAACCGTCCGAAAACAAAGTGCTATTCTTTCGGCATGAACGCAGTATCTCTCGGAACAAAACTGCAATATATTCCCATGTATCCCGCTGGTTCGGCAGCAGGCACAATGAAAGACCTGATAACTTTCGGACAGGCGCTTGTGAACGATGATGCTCCGCTTTTTGAGAAAAAGGGAACGCAGGAGCTTATGTTTACTGGTACGAACTTCTACGGCAGTTCCGACATACCGATGAATGCCCACGGCTTCTGGTGCGAGGAGCACGCCGTCCGCACATTTGGTCATAACGGTTCAACAGGCGTTTTTCAGGCAAATCTGGTGTTCGATACTGAGTCAGAAACAGGTCTTGTGGTCATGATAAACGAGCAGAGCGCAAATAAGTTTTTTATCGAAGCACCTGACCTTGTTTTCGGCAAGCTGACAAGTGAAAGACTTGCCTCTGATACTGCGAAGAAGGCTGAAATAGACGGATACTATCTTCCTGCAAGGGCACGTACAAGAGGAATGCTGAAGATAATGACCTATTTTTCGTCTGTGTCAGGTGATGAGTTGGGCAAAGCAGAGGATATCGGAAACGATGTGTATATCGTAACGGCAGGCGAGGGGAATGACGCAAAGTCAGTCCTCATAGGAAAAAAACAGAATGAAATTTCAGGGATTCAGCAAGCGTCAACAGATATTCTCAGAGATAAGTTTTATATTCCGATGATAGCACTGCTTGGAGGATATGTGCTCATGGCGATAATTTCGCTGAACTTTATTAGGCTCAGGCTGAAACTAAGCAAGCACAAAAAATGGCAGGCTTTCAGCGGCTCAACCGCTGTGATAACGGGAAGTATTTCGGGAATTTTATCGGTTATTCTGATGATGACACTGCTGACATCGTTCTATGTGAACAGCGGCATATCATACGGGGCAATGACTGTATTCGGGGTAATACAGATGATGTGCGGAGCAGTCTGTGCGGCAGTGCTGGTAAAGACGATGATATCGCTTTTCTCGGCAAAGGACTGGAAACAGAAAACGGCTCTTGCACTTAGTGCAGCAGGTAATGCTGCTGCGGCAATGACTATTGTATTTTTTGAATTATACAGATTCTGGGAGATATAAGGCAACACAGCACGATCTTTGATGTTGCTTTAATAAATAAAAAACGTCATGACAAGAATAATGCAAGTCATGACGTTTTTTTATGTCTTGAACATCACACAAAAGAAATAGGATGCAATTTTTAATGTTACATTGATATGTGAAAAATATCAGTAAATATTATTTGAAATGTCTGAAAAAGTAAAATGAAAAATATTATTATTTTTCACCTTGACAAGTGAAATACAGTGTGCTATAATCTGATTATGGAAGTGATCCCAAATTAAATATCAAGGAGGATTATTATGGAATTTGCTAAGAAATTAAGACAAATACGGCTCGGCTGCGAAATGACGCAGGACGAACTCGCAAAAAGGCTCAATGTCAGCCGCAGAACTATCATGTTCTATGAACAGGGTGAAACTCTGCCACGCTATGAACGTGTATATGAGTCACTTGCCGAGACATTCAATACACCTGTCGATTTTTGGAAATGTGAAAGTGAAACTGATTTCGAGGATGCGGCAAGATATGCCTATGGTTCAAGCGGAAAACAACAGGCTGACAAGCTTGTAACGGAACTTTCAGGACTTTTTGCCGGCGGAAAATTGTCCGAGGATGATACCGATGCCGTAATGCTCGCACTTCAACAGGCTTACTGGAAAGTCAAGGAACAGAAAGCCAAGGACAAGGGCATCATGTAAAGGAGCCGTGAGCATGACTTATATATATGATGCAATTCAGGAACTTATCAATGAATATGCTGCCAGAGATCCGCTTGAGATACTGAAAAATATGCGTGTGCAGATAGTTCCGTGCAACTGTGAACCGCAGACTGTTCCAAGCTTTTACGGCATGGTCACTGCACCTGACGGTGATCCGGACTATCTTGCTGTTATTATCAATCCACACCTTGACCGTGAAGATACTCTTCTCACATATGCTCACGAACTTACACATATCGCCGTTGACAGAGAGGCGATAGTTTCATCTCCGCACAGGGACTGCACGATCTATAATCCTAATGACAGAACGGAATATCGTGCAAATACCGGAGCGGCACATCTTCTTATTGATGATGATGAACTGATAGAACTTATGGAGGAAGGGTATGATGCATTTTCAATTGCGGGTATCCTTCATGTTAAGCCTGCGCTTTTAGGCTATAAGGTGCTTGACCTTAATCGTATGGGGTACGATCTGCCTACGGGCTGGATAACGAACAGGCTGTTCGGATAACTGTTTCGCTGACAGGGGGGATATGAATGTATGCCGCAATCGATATGAAATCATTCTATGCATCTGTGGAATGTGTGGAAAGAGGACTTGATCCGCTGACAACAAATCTTGTTGTGGCTGATGTCACGAGAACGGAAAAGACCATATGTCTTGCTGTTTCTCCGTCACTGAAATCATTCGGTATTCCGGGCAGACCGAGACTTTTTGAAGTCATTCAGGCAGTCAGGGAGATCAATTATCAGCGCAGAAAAAATAACAAAAACAGAAAATTCACCGGCAGTTCGGTGAATATAAATGAACTTGAAAAAAATTACAGTTTTGAACTGGGATATATCACAGCAGTTCCGCATATGAAACTGTATGAGGAATACAGCACACGGATATATGCTGTATTCCTGCGGTATTTCGCACCCGAAGATGTTCATGTCTATTCATGCGATGAAGCTTTTATCTTTATCAGACCATATCTTGAATTGTACCACACATCGCCGCATGATCTTGTAATGAAAGTAATAAAGGACATTTTGTCGGAAACGGGGATAACGGCAACCGCAGGAATTGGTACAAATATGTATCTTTGTAAAATTGCAATGGATATCGTTGCCAAGAAAATGCCTGCGGACGAGAACGGAGTGCGCATAGCGGAACTTGATGAAATATCATACCGTGAAAAGCTATGGGAGCATACACCATTAAGAGATTTCTGGGGATTCGGGAACGGAACTGCATCTCATCTTGAAAGAATGGGCATACAGAATATGGGGGACATCTGTCTGCTTTCGGAATATGATGATGAGATACTGTACAGGGAATTCGGGGTAAATGCAGAAATAATAATTGATCATGCATGGGGATATGAAAGCTGTACAATCGGGGATATACAGGCATATTCTCCGAAATGCAGGTCAATAAGCACAAGTCAGGTCCTTTCAAGGGCGTATGGGAATTCAGAAGCAGAGATCATACTGAAAGAAATGACCGATTCTCTTGTGCTGAAGCTTGTCGAGGCAGACTGTGCGGCTGATCAGGTCTCGCTGTATGTGATATATGACGTGGGAGGAATATATGACGGATATAGCGGAAAAATGACAACTGACCACTACGGCAGGAAAATGCCGAAACCGCTGACATGTACAAAGAAAATAAAGTACACCTCATCGACAAAAGAAATAACAGGAGCTCTGATCTCGCTTTTCAGAGATAGAAGCGATGTGGGATTAATGATCAAAAAAATTGGAATCAGCTTGGATAATATAATTGAACGAAATAAAATTCCGCAGGATTATCTGCAATTTGATTTCTTTACGGATACCGTGACGGCGGCTGAGGAAAACGTCAAAAATGAGGACGAAAAGAAACGTGAACATTCACTGCAAACAGCCGTTATCGGAATAAGGAACAAATTCGGAAAAAATTCTCTGCTTCGTGGAATAAGCTATCAGAACGGTGCGACTGCAAGGGAGAGAAATATGCAGATCGGCGGACATCGTGCATAGGAGGAGACTATGAGAGAGGAACTGCTTGATATTCTGCATCATCAGCATCATGTCTCGTCACGGCATATGCCTATGTCTGCAAGTTCACGGGCATCGAAATTTTCGTCATACAAAGCACTTGAAGGCCATGAGCAGATGATCGCAGAGGAGGGACGGCTTACAGATAATTTATCTGAACTTACAGACGATGAAATGGATATGCTGAATGAAAAACTGCGAATTCTGCTTGAACACGAATATGAGGATATGAGGGCAAAAATCAGGTATTTCAGGCACGACAGCCGAAAATGCGGCGGTGCATATCTTCACTTTACAGGAACTTTCAGATATTACAGAGCTGACGTAAACAGGCTTGTATTTACTGATAATTCGGAAATTGACGTTGATGCCATTTCAGATATTGACATTATGTAGCATGATTTTTTGCCAAAACATTCATATGCTTTTTGTTGATTTATTGTTGGACTTGCAATATTATTCTTGACTTTCACAAACATTTATGTTATTATTAATAAGACGGCAATGCACTGTTTTGTACAGTGCTGCCTTAAATGATATCTGCATAATACTTTATCTTTAGGAGGAACAAATGAAGGCACGTTTTCATCTTCCGGATTTTACCGAAAATTTTAATGTAAATTATCTTTTTATCGATATGATGGAAAAGCTTCCGGAATATTTCTATGACAATATTGAAATTGCATCTGTTTATGGTGTATTTCCGCCTGCAATCTGGAACGGCGGACGTTTCAGACGTGGCAGATGCAGTCCCGATTTCATCAGACAGGTAATCAATGCTTTTAACAGCAAGGGCATCGCTCTGCGTTTCAGCTTTACAAATGTTATGCTGAAAGAGGAGCACCTCAAAGATGAGTTCTGCAATAATCTTCTTAAAATGACCGATAACGGTCTGAATGAAGTCATTGTTGCATCTCCGCTTCTTGAGGATTATATCCGCAATACATATCCTAACTTCAAGATCACAAGTTCAACCTGCAAGCGCATCACCGATCCTGCAAAGCTTTCAGAGGAACTTGACAAGGATTATCATATAGTTGTTCTTGACTATGATCTCAACAACAAGTTTGATATACTTGAAAAGCTTGACCATAAGGAAAAATGTGAACTTCTTGTCAACAGCTACTGCCGTCCGAACTGTAAGTTCCGTTCTGAACATTACAGAGTTATCGGCGCACGTCAGATTGCATACAACGATCATCTTAACGCTGACAGCAACAATTCAGACAAGAACTTCAACTTCTTTGAACATATGGAGTTTTCGGAATATTTTGACAGTCCGTCAAACAATTGCGAATGCGCTTCAAATACTATTTTTGATGTTAAGAAGCTTCCGTCACATATCTCACCTGATGCTATTTTTAATAAGTATATGCCTATGGGATTCAATCAGTTCAAGCTTGAAGGAAGAAACATTGAAATGATAAATCTTGTTGAGCAGTATCTTTACTATTTCACCAAGCCTGAAACCCGTGATGAGGCTCGTTATCGTTTCTATATCCAGCTTGCAAACCGTGGACTTATCAAATTCCAGTTCTGAGACAAAATTAAAATCTGTTTAATGTCAGATTAAGAAAAATATATCCCCGAGCATTTGAATGGCTCGGGGATATTTTGCTTAATAACTGCTTTAAAGAAAATTCTGCATTATCGATATTTATAATGACAGATAATTCATAAAATCATGAATAAAACCATATCTTATGACCGGATTTTGAGTTTTTTTATGCCATATGCCATTTATTATCTTTTTCACACAGTTTCTATTGACATATATTTCGCATAATGATATAATCTAATACGGTTAGCTATTACGGAGGTGATAACATTGACAAAAGAAAAGACTGCAGAACTCATACGCCGCCTTGTCAGCAGCAGACCTAAGCAGATGTTTAAGCATATTGAAGATAACAATGCAGGAATCGGCTGTGTTCTGCGCTATCTTGAAGAAACAGGCAGGGCTGTAAGTGCAGGTGAAATAAGTGAATACATGAATGTCAGCACTGCCCGTGTTGCAGTTATTCTGCGGAAAATGCAGGAAAAACAGCTCATTATCAAGCTTACAGATCCGAATGATGCCCGAAAAACCATGATATCGCTTTCCGAGCACGGCATACAGTTCATTGCCGAAAAAAAGGAAAAGGTTCTCATGTATTTTTCTCAGGTTATTGAGTCTATCGGCGAGGAACGCTTTACTGAATTTATTGAGATTTCAGAGGATATTCAGGCTGTGGTCGATTCAAAGGATTTCACCGACAAAATAAACGGATGATTTTTCTTATTTTTGCTAACCGTGTTAGATTATCAGGGATATGCTCATGCATAATTGAATCCCAAAAGAAGGAAAGGGGAATATTCATCAAATGATATTCAAAAATCTGAAAACGAAAGACTGGCTGTTCGTTTTTATATGCGCAGCACTGGTCGTTGTTCAGGTATGGCTTGATCTGACCATGCCTGACTATACACAGAATCTCACAACTGCCGTTTCCGCAGGCACTATTTCTATGGAAGATGTATGGAAAAACGGCAGTCTTATGATGCTCTGTGCCGCAGGAAGCCTTGCTGCTTCAATTTTATGCGGATATTTTGCCTCAAAGCTTGCATCAGGCTTCTCAAGAAATCTGCGTGAAAAGCTATTCACAAAAATTATGAACTTCGGCAATACCGAAATCAACAAGTTCTCAACGCCAAGCCTTATAACCCGTACTACCAACGACGTTGTACAGACTCAGATGCTTATCTCAATGGGACTTCAGATAATGATAAAAGCTCCGGTTACTGCTATCTGGGCTATCTGCAAAATATCTGATACAAGTGTTGAATGGACATCTGCCGTACTTATTTGTGTAGGTATAATCGTAGTTTCTATCGCTTTGATTATTGCAGTCGTTTTCCCGAAATTCAAGCAGATACAGACTCTCACCGACAACCTCAACGACTCAGCAAGAGAAAATCTTTCAGGTGTCCGTGTTGTCAGAGCTTTCAATGCTGAACAATATCAGCAGAAAAAATTTGAAAAAGTCAACTTGGATATTACTAAAAATCATCTCTTTACAAGCCGTACAATGGGACTTATGATGCCTCTCCTCACACTCTGCATGAGTGGACTTACGCTTGCGATATACTGGATTGGCGCATATCTTATAAATAAGGCTGAACTTATGGAACGAGGCATACTTATCGGTAATATGTTTGCCTTCATGCAGTACGCTTTACAGGTTGTAATGGCGTTCATGATGCTCATTGTCATCTTCATCATTCTTCCGAGAACTATGGTATCCATCAAGCGTATTGAAGAAGTTCTTGACACCGAAAGCAGTATTTGCTATCCCGAAAAGAGTGCTGTTCCGCAGGGAAAAGGAAAAATCGAATTCAGAAATGTTTCATTCAACTATTCAGACAGCGCCAAGCCGTGTCTCAGAAATATCAGCTTCACTGTTGAAAAGGGCGAGACATTTGCGATCATAGGTGCTACAGGTACGGGAAAAACCACTCTCATCAATCTTATTCCACGTTTCTATGATGTTACAGACGGCGAAATACTCCTCAACAATGTCAATATCAAGGACTATTCGGAAGCCGAAATAAACCGCATGGTCTCCATTGCTCCTCAGAAAGCTACTCTTTTCATGGGCGACATAAAGTCAAATATCACTTACGGCTGTACAGAGGATATCGCAGATGATGACAAGCGCATCACCCGTGCACTTGAAATTTCAAAATCAGACTTTGTTTCTGAGCTTGATGACGGTATACATTCAAATGTTGCCCAGGGCGGTACAAACTTCTCAGGCGGTCAGAAACAGCGTCTTTCAATTGCAAGAGCAGTTTTCAAGAACAGCGAGATAATGATATTTGATGATACCTTCTCAGCTCTTGACTATAAGACAGATATGCTTGTCCGCAAGGAGCTCAGGGCACAGCTTGACGATACTACAGTGATTATCGTTGCTCAGCGTATTGGTACTATTAAAAATGCAGACAAAATCCTTGTTCTTCACGACGGTGAGATCGCAGGTCTCGGCACACATGACGAACTGCTGAAAAACTGCTCTATCTATAAGGAAATTGCACTTTCTCAGCTTTCCGAAGAAGAACTTTCAGGAAAGGAGATGAACTGATATGCCGCACGGAGGTATGATGCACGCAGGTCCTCAGACAAATGAAAAGGCAGATTTCGGCGCACTCAAAAAAATCGCTGTTTACTGCAAACGTTATATACCTGTTCTCATTATTGCACTGATATTTGCTGTCGGCGGTTCAGTCGCAACTATCATAGGTCCTGAAAAAATCAGTGACCTTATGGATAAGATAAGTGAAGGCATTATGACAGGCATTGACATGGACGGTGTTGAGAAAATATGCTTCACGCTCATTGCTATTTATGCTGCCGGCGCTATACTCAACTACGGTCAGCAGTTCATCACTACTACTGTTACCCAGTATACTTCACGTCGCCTGCGTACAGATATCGACGAAAAGATAAACCGTCTGCCGCTCCGCTATTTTGATACGACTACCAAGGGCGATATCCTTTCACGTATTACAAACGACGTTGACATGATAAGCCAGACTCTTTCAACAAGCAGTGCTAACCTTATAAGTTCACTTGCTCTGTTCATAGGCGTTATATACAAGATGTTCCGTACAAACTGGATACTTGCTCTTGTTACTATCGGCTCATCACTTCTCGGCTTTGTGTTCATGGCTGTTATCCTTGGAAAATCACAGAAATACTTCAACCGCAACCAGTCAGATCTCGGCAAGCTCAACGGTCACATTGAGGAAATGTATACTAACCACAACATTGTCAAGGCATTCGGCGCAAAACAGAATGAAACCGCAAAATTCGGCGAGATAAACAACAGCCTCTATGAGAGCAACTGGAAATCACAGTTCCTTTCAGGCATGATGCATCCTATCATGATATTCGTCGGCAACCTTGCATATGTACTTATATTCGTAGTTGGCGTTGCATTTATTGTTAACGGAAATGATGCAGTAACTCTTGGTACTATCACAGCATTCATAATGTATTCAAAACAATTCTCACAGCCGCTTACCACATTTGCACAGTCCATGACACAGATACAACAGGCTTCTGCAGCTTCAAAACGTGTATTTGAACTTCTTGAATCTGATGAAATGACTGATGAAAGCGATAAGAATGCTGCAATCAGCAATGTTAAGGGAAATGTTGAATTCCGCAATGTAAAGTTCGGCTATGTTCCGGAGAAAACTATTATCCATGACTTCTCCGCAAAGCTGAAATCAGGTCAGAAGGTCGCTATCGTAGGCCCTACAGGCGCAGGAAAAACTACAATGGTAAATCTTCTCATGCGTTTCTATGACATTGACAGCGGCGATATCCTCATCGACGGTGTTTCAACAAAAGATATGAAGCGTGAAAGTGTACATGACCTCTTTGATATGATATTGCAGGATACATGGCTGTTTGACGGAACTATCCGTGAAAATCTCGTTTATAATAAAGAAGGCGTTACCGATGAAGAACTTGACAAAGCTTGTCGTGCTGTTGGTCTGAAGCACTTCATCGAAACTCTGCCTGAAGGCTATGATACTGTTCTTAATGATGCACTCAATCTTTCTGAAGGTCAGAAGCAGCAGTTCACAATTGCCCGTGCAATTATCAAGGACGCTCCTCTTCTCATTCTTGATGAGGCAACTTCTTCTGTTGATACACGTACTGAACTTGTCATTCAGAAGGCTATGGATGACCTTACAAATGGCAGAACTTCATTCGTTATCGCACACAGACTTTCAACTATCAAGAATGCTGATATTATCCTCGTTATGAAAGACGGTGATATTATTGAACAGGGCAGTCACACAGAACTTATCAAGCAGAACGGTTTCTATGCCGAGCTTTACAACAGTCAGTTCGTTGCTGCTTAAATTATAAATATTAATACATGATATGGCTGAATACTTAATCAAATAATAAGTTTTCAGCCATATCATTTTATTATTAGGCATATAATTATTCAATATCTTTATTGTATAAAAATCAACCGCATTACGCATAACTTATTGAAAAAATAGCAAAAACGTGGTATAATTATGTTATAGTGGATAAGAAACAGATTGAGGTGAACTGAAATGTACATGGGAAAATAATAAATTCAAAAATATAAAAAGTGAAAAAATAGGCAGAATTTGATTTTAAATTTAATTGTATAAACAGTCGGATCAAGAGAAACAGACACGACACACTACATCCGGTTTTGAATCGGATGACTTCTCCTCCATAATTATATGGATTTTTTCAGGAGGTTTTTTATGGTAAAGAAAATCATTTTTGGTATACTCTGCGTTATCCTTTTGCTGATTCTTATTATAATTATTGCTGTTGCTATATTTGAGCCGAAAAACAGCAAAGCTATGGATGATGCAGTCAACAGCACCGTTTCACTTATCTCAGATAAGTATACGGTAACCGAAGTCTCCGCAGGAGAATTTGAGAAAATTACAGTTTACGGTATAATGAAATTTCATGTTAAGCAGTATGATGTTAAAAATTACGGAAATCTATGTACCATGACGGTTAATGTGGGATTAATGCAGATGTCCACTATTGTACTTACTCCGTATAATAAAAATCTGCCGCTCATGTCAACCGATTATATGTATATTCTTGGAAATCGCAAAAGCTATGTTGAACTTTTTGATCTTGTTGAGAACAAAGATGATGACTATATGGCTCTTATGAACAAAATCAAGGATATAAGGCTTTCTTATGATAAACTCGCAGATGTTACGCCGTCAGAAGCATGGTATGACGAGTTAAGAACCGAGAGCATCTATAAATCAGGCAAGACTAAAGATGACGATGGTATGAAACAGATGCTGCTTGAAAGCGTTGAAGCTGTTCTTGATGCTGAACAAAACCTTGCAGAACTCAGCGATGAACAGAAAGCGGCTAAGAAAAAGCTGACAAAGCAGTACAGCGACAACCTTATAGACAAAGGCGGCGTTTCTACTGATACATTCAAAAAATCAATGGGCGAAGATAAAACCCGTGAATTTTTCGATAAAGTTTTCTTTGGCACAAATTATTAAAAATAAAAGGACATCTCTAAAAACTTCCGGAAAAACGTTCTTTAGAGGTGTCCTTCATCTTTTTTCTTAATTGGTAGTGCAATATAATAATGTACAGCTTTTTTGGTAAATATATCGACTATATATAATAAATCATAAATATTTATCAAACCTGTTGAAATCATATCCGAAATGTGATATAATAATATAAAATACAACCAAAAATATCACCAAATACTATAGAAAAGCCACAATAAGGATGTGAAAACATGTACGAATTAATTAACAGCATCAAAGAAGCAATGAAAAATGGCGAATTACAAGCTTATTATCAGCCTCAGTACGATTCTATTACAAACAGACTGAAAAGTTCTGAAGCTCTGGTAAGGTGGGTTAAAAAAGACGGCACTGTTATCCCGCCTGTACAGTTCATACCCGAACTCGAAAAATCAAACAACATCACTTTTGTGGATTGGTATATGTTTGAAGAAGTATGCAAACTTCTGAAAAAGCAGATCGAGTCAAACGGTCAGCCGGTACCAATTTCAGTCAATTTCTCAAGGATCCACGTCAGAGATGCAGAATTTGTACCTAAACTCTGCAATATCGCTGATAAGTACGGTATATCGCACGATATGCTTGAAATTGAGATCACCGAATCAGCTATGGTCAATGAATCTGATATGATCATGAGCTGGATAAGCGATATCAGAAATGCAGGTTTCAGTGTTGCTATCGACGACTTTGGAAGCGGACTTTCTTCGCTCAGCTTTGCTAAGGATATGCCCGCCGACGTCCTGAAAATCGATAAGTCACTTCTCAGCGGAAACTGTCAGAGCGAAAAAGAAAGGATAGTTCTCGAAAGTATCTTCTATTTCGCAAACCGCCTCAACCTTACGACAGTTGCCGAGGGCGTTGAGACAAGACAGCAGCTTGAATTTCTCAGGTCATGTGACTGCAAGAAAATTCAGGGATTTTTGTTCGCAAAACCTATGCCAGCCGATCATTACATTGAACTTTGCACAAATCACAAGAAAGTTGAAAAAACTGCTGATATTCTCCAGATACAAACTCCGGCAAGTACAGCCAATCTGCTGATGAATGTTATTTTTCAGCGTTATCCTCTTGTTATTTTTGCAAACCTCACACGCAACAGCTTTTATATGATGGCATATGACAATTTCACAACAACAAGCTGTCCTGCCGCCGGTGTTTTTACGGAACTTATTGAGCATGGCGCATCATCGATGCATCCTGATGACCAGCAAATTTTTGCTGATACTTTTAATCGTGATGCCATGCTTGAAGCTTACAAAAACGGCAAAACTGAAATTCGGCTTATCACACGTCAGCTTGGTGATGACGGAGTTTACCGACGTGTCGAGACATCCGACTATTTCGTGAAAAGTGCCTCGTCAGATGATCTCCTTGTTATTACCCTGTGCGAAAATCTTGATTAAACAAAATACATAATGAAAAATCCGTGTTCTTAACAGCGGTGCTCATATAGAAACTTTATGCTTATTATTGAGGGAAACCCTTTTGAAAAAGGGTTTTCCCCGATAAAAAGTAAAAACTTCTATATAAGTACCGCCGTTAGGTGAACACGGATTTTTTGTATTTACGTCTTATATCTTGCTTATGAACATATTGCATCTGTCCCATGATTCGTCCTTATATGAAATGGCATTTGGGGCAACGCTTCTTTCGATAAAACCGACATTTTCATAGCATTTTTTAGCACGTTCATTCGCACTGAAAACATTAAGCTGTATGGTATCGGCTTTAGTTATCTCAAAAGCATATTTTACTGCAAGATTGAGCATTTCCCTGCCGAAGCCCTGACCACGGATACTGCTGTCAATCATGATGAATTTCAGCATACCTTCATTAATGACATAATTAATTGAATAGCAGAAAAAACCTATAGGTTTTCCTGAATCGTCAGTCGCTACAAACGGACAGTCATCATACTTGTCGGCTAATTCTATAAGAACGCTTTCAAAATTACGCTTTTCAAGAGGATAGCTGAATTTATTTGCGCTCCACATGGTGAAAACTCTTTCATCAGCAACCCATTTTTTTATGATATCAAAATCTTTTTTTGCGATATACTGTCTTATACGCATAATCCCACCTCATTTTTCCTTTTTGGATTTTGGCAACGGAAGTTCATTATACATAGCAGAAACCAGTTCTGCAAGAAACTCCCGACTATCCACATTATCAACCATAAGCATTTCCTTAGCACCTTCATACGGAAGTTCATACTGACTATCAGGCATAAGTTCGGCTGCCGTTTTAACAGGTTTGACCAACAGGCGGTCATCATATATGCCGCCGAAAATTTTTGATTTGTAATAAAGAATGTATTCGCCCATCATTGGTCTGTATGAAATATCCTCAAGCTCAGAAAGCTGTCCGAGGATAAACTCAAGGTATTCTTTGCTTGAACTCATTAATATTCCTCTTTCATAAAAACCCATTTTACGTTTTGTTTTTTTCCGGGTTTAGTTCCTTTCATCAGGAAGTGCCTGAGAATATTTTCAAGCACAGAAAAATCCCTGCACAGCATATATTCGGGATATTCCCGGGTAAAAAGCTGTGCTTTTTTTCGTGCTCTTTTGCCGCTTCTGTAGCTTTGATATCCTCCGCACTGGGATGTGCCGCTGGCGTAGTTAATAATACAGCAGCCGATTCCGAATTCGGCGTGGATACTGTTAAGTTCTCTGTGAGTAATATTCAGTTCAGTCAGCTTATTGTCTTCTGTCAGAACTTTTAATTCTGAAATAAGTTCATTACATTCTTTCTGTGAAAACTCATCATAAATTCAGCTTTGGGTATTGCCGTCTGTAAAAGTCATCTGCAATCTGATTGGTCTGTCAGGAATCTGTTTCAGCGGAGTAAATCCCTTAACGTCAATTTTTTCAGTCGTCTTGTCAGAAATTTTATAAATGTATATGTAAAGCTGACCGTAAGTATTATTGATATAATCGCTGTTTTCATCAAAATACGGTTCAAATCCGCCTGTTTCAGCAATTGCCTTCCTGCATTCAGCGGCATCTTCTGACGGAATATCCATGCAGAAGAATGAATTATCAGAATACATGTCGATTCCGTGAGCGGTAAGGCTCTCTATTGGATCAGCAGTTATTCCGATATAACATTTACCTTCAATTATCAGATGCTTTTGCCCATAAGCTGAATGAACATCTCTGAAAAATCTTTTGATTCTTCGGCAGTTCGTCCGCTGTAATTTGATGCTTCAGTTTTACTTCGGATAAACTCGTTTACTGTCTGTACGATACCGTCGACAGTATTTTTTTCGTAGTTGCCCCTTCTTATAAATCCCATAATTTTCCCTCATTTCACTTATACCGTACAAAGTCATCAAATCTGATTTGTACAAGCTAATTATAACACATCTGAGATTCAAAGTCAAAATAAATTTTTCAAAAACGCAAAAAATGACATAAAATTCGCATTCTATGCATTATAATTGATTAAGGGAGGCGGAAATGATGACAATATATGCTGATGTTCTGATCATCTTAAATATCTATGTGAATTTTTTTCTCCTGAGAACAACGGCACGGATAACACATTCACCAATGAAAACTATCCGATGTACAGCCGCCTCCGTCTATGGAAGTTTATTTTCACTGCTGATAATTTTCCCTGAGATAGGTACACTGCTGAATATCCTGATAAAAAGCTGTGCGGCTGTGTCAATAGTAATGATTGCATTCGGGATACACGGAATAAAGCGTCTTTTCATCAATACTGCCACGTTTTTTACAGCAAATTTTATGCTTGCAGGCGTGGTATACGGCGTATATACATGGCTGAAGCCTGAATTTATACACTTTGGGAATACATATTTTTACATTGATTTTTCATTGCTTCTGCTGGTTGTCACAACTTGTGCGATGTATGCAGCAGTGACGATTTTCAGGCGATTTACGGACAGAACAGCAGAAAACTGCGGGATATACAGAATTATGATACGTTCCGGCAGAAAGGTGACAGTAGTTGAAGGACTTGCAGATACAGGAAATCTGCTGACTGATTTTTTCACGGGCAGTCCTGTGATAATATGCAGTGAACAGCGTTTTGAAGATATAACAGGTGTAGAATACAATGTTGAAAAACTTCCGAAAGGCTTTCGTTTCCTGCCGTGTTCAACAGTTTCGGAGGACGGACTGATCGCTGTATTCAGACCTGATGAGATAGTGATAGAAAATGCCGCAGATGGCTATAGAAAGCCAGTTGAAGCCCTCATAGGCTTCGGCAGAAACAGAGAAACGGCGGTATTTAACCCGAAAATGCTGAAAAATTAAGACGGCAAGGCTGTCTTTGGAAAGAGGAGATAAAATGAATATTATCAAAAAAATCAAGGGTATGCTGCAAAAAATTTTTATGGCTGAGGTTTTTTATGTTAACGGAGCAGATACTTTGCCGCCTCCGCTCACACGTCAGGAGGAGGACGAGGTTTTTGCTCGTCTTGCAGATAATGACGTGACAGCAAGAAACTGCCTTATAACGCATAATCTGAGACTTGTGGTCTATATTGCAAAGAAGTTTGAGTCTACGGGAATAGGCATAGAGGACCTGATATCAATAGGAACAATAGGGCTTATCAAGGCTGTGAATACATTCTGTCCGAACAAAAATATAAAGCTTGCGACGTATGCATCACGGTGCATAGAGAATGAGATACTCATGTTTCTGCGCAAATCGTCGCAGTACCGCAACGAATTGTCCATAGACGAGCCGCTTAACGTTGACTATGACGGAAACGAACTTCTGCTTTCGGATGTGATAGGCACAGATGATGATGTAGTCAACAAAGGTATCGAAAATGAAGCAGAACGTGAAATCCTGCGAAATGCAGTTGCAGAGCTTGGTGAGCGTGAACGTGAGATAATGGAGATGCGTTTCGGTCTGAAAGACGGCAGGGAGAAAACGCAGAAGGAGGTTGCTGACCTTATTGGTATTTCGCAGTCGTACATATCAAGGCTGGAGAAAAAGATAATCAGGAAACTGCGTATAAAAATAGAGAGTGTGATGTGAAAAAAGTCCCCGTTTTCGGGGACTTTCGGCTATTTTATCCTTTCAAGGACATCAGAATATTTTTCGTAATTTGATTTTACTCCGTCATCAAGGTCAATTTCGGGTTCATTTAGTTCGTGAGCGGCTATTTTTGAGGAATATTCAAGCAGACCGCTGTATTTGTCCTTATATTTGTTGAGTTCACGTCTGAGAGAAATTCGTTTTGCGGGTTCGGAAAAATTCATTTTTTCCTGTAATTCATTGATTTTTCCATGATAGATGCCGGCGAGTTCAGCCACACGTTCATTCACAACAGTAAGTGTGCCTTCATTCCAGCGGTGCATATAGACTATGGCTTTGAAACCGCATTTTCTGCTTGTAGTGAAAAGCCAGTATATCGGCTTTCTGTGATATATTTTACAGTGGTCTGAAAAGAATGAGAGCAGAAGATATTTTTCAATTACTTTACGTGGTTCGCCGTCGCCGTCAAGAACATCAGCGATAAATTGGAGGTTTTCATCAAGTGTCTCAGAGCCGTATATTTTTTCTATAAAATTTACTATCTGCGAAGTCAGGTCATTATTGTATTTATCAATGCCTATCGGCAGAACGTTCTGTTTGGTCGGAATGATAGTTTTATACAGTTCATCATGCCATTCGCCTCCTGCAAAGCACAGACCGTCGCAGTCAACGGAATATCGCCCGAAAATACAGCCTATAGCATAGCTTATCAGGCTTTTAATTTCACGCTGAAGGTCGGCTTTTCTGACAGTGACATCTTTTTCATCGACATCAGGAGTTATTTCATTGTCAAGCCCGTATGCACTTATGAAGCATCTGTTGAGTTCTTCTTCGTTTGCTTTCAGCTTGTTGAAGCGTTTTTCGCAGTCATTCTGCCATTCGCAAAATTTGTCACTGATAAGTACTGCCATTTGTCATTCCTCCATTTCATAGGTTATTTTAACATTATTTATAAAATATGTCAAGTGTCAGGCGGCTTTGTCAAATCCTACAAAAACAGTTGAATGTTTTCTGCACTGCAATAAATTGACTTTTTTTGCTGAATAGTATATAATAATTTTTATAAGGGGAAAGGGGGAGGATATATGCCGCCAAAAAAGAATATGGGTGCAATAGGTGTGATGTGTTCATTCCTCGGACTTGCAGCCACGCATTTATGTACGGCTTTTGCCTATTTTTCGTGTTTCAGGAATGGTGAATATTCACCAAGCACAGAGAAAATGTTTGCTGTTATCGGCATAGCTGAAATGCTGCTGTATTTTGCACTTGCGGTATCATTCGGTTTTATTTTTGTTTACAGTGAGGATATCTACTCCACGACGGGGATAGTATTTTCTGCACTTACGGCTATTCTTGCATTGTCAGCAAGATTCAGTTCAGTACAGGCAAATGAAAAGCTTTTCAGTATACTTACATTTGTGATAAACCTTTGTATACTGGGGATTTTTGCGAATTATCTGCTGAAATTGCGAAAAATGCAGATGACACGGCTTGCTGCTGCGGCTATTGCGGCAGGTTTGTGGGTATCATTTGTTTCCATAGGTTTCAGGACTGCCGCAGTAAAATTTGCTTCTGTGAAAGCGGCATTTGCAGTAAGCGGTCTGATTGCTGTCGTATCAGCTTTCTGCTATGGAATAGCCTATTTTTCGCAGAGACAGTCATTTGAATAAATATTTAGTCGGATGCCGTTTTTTCGGCATCTTTTTTATTGACAATTATTTGTGTTTTGTGTTATAATCAAAAAAAATACAGGAGGCTCAGCATGGTCATATCAAAAGGGAAAAACAGGGTATCAAAGGCAGATACATATCTTAACTGTGCGGAGGTATTTTCCTACAGGAGTACCTGCATAAAGCGGAAATACGGCGCAGTGATAGTTAAAGATGACGTTGTTATCTCAACTGGATATAATGGTTCACCGAGAGGTATGGAAAATTGCTGTGATATAGAAAAATGTCCGAGAATAGAGTTGGATATGCATCAGGGCGAGGGCTACGGAATTTGCAGGGCAGTTCATGCCGAAGCAAATGCATTGCTGAATTGTTCCCGTGAGCAGACTATCGGTGCAGATCTTTATCTTGTTGGCATAGATCCTGATACGTCGGACATTCATGCTGCGAAGCCGTGTCCTTTGTGCGCAAGGATGATAATCCAGGCAGGGATAAAAAATGTCTATCTCCGTCAGGGCGGCGGTGAAAATGAGTATACTGTTGTTGAGGCAGATAAACTTGAATGGTGTCAACAAAATGGTAAAATAGCCAAATATAATAAAGAGGTGTAATTATGAAAAAATTCAAATGGGGCATAATTGGTACAGGAAAAATCGCACACACTTTTGCAGAGGCACTTGCAGGCTGTGAAGATGCGGAACTTTGCGCAGTCGCTTCACGCACATTGGAGAAAGCGCAGAAATTCGCAGAAAAATTCGGTTTCACCAAAGCATACGGTTCATATCAGGAGCTTGCTGACGATGCCGATGTTGATGTTGTGTATATTGCAACTCCAATGGCATCACATTACAGTGATTCAATAATGTGCCTGAATTCAGGAAAAAATGTGCTCTGTGAAAAGACTATTGCTTTGAATGCAGGTCAGTTTGAGGAGGTTCTCTCTCTTGCAAAGGAGAAAGATCTTTTCTTTATGGAAGCCATGTGGATGAAGTGCCGTCCTGTTTATCTTAATATGATGAACTGGATAAAATCGGGAAAAATCGGAACTCCTAAGTACATAAAGGCAGATTTCAGCAACTATATACCATATGATCCGAATGACAGGCTGTTCAGGCTTGACTGCGGCGGCGGTGCGCTTCTTGACCTCGGTGTATATCCGCTTACTCTTGCAGATGCGATATTGGGTACGCCTGACGAAATAATCAGTACTGCACACATAGGCGGTGACGGCGTTGACCTTCATAATACTATCCAGCTCCGCTACAATGACGGACGTTTTGCATCAATGGACAACGGATTTGAGATACAGTTAAGCAATAACGCAATAATTTCGGGTACAGAAGGCTATATTACGCTCGGAAGATGGTTTCACTGCACTTGTGAGTCTGCACTTTACAGTAAAGACGGCAAACTGATTGAGGAATATAATCATGACAACGACATCAACGGCTATGAATACGAAATAAGAGAGGTTCAGCGCTGTCTTGATGCAGGCTTGAAGGAAAGTCCGCTTGTTCCTCACAGTGACACCATGAGAGTGATGTTGCTCATGGACGAATGCCGCAGACAATGGAATATGAAATTCAAGGGAGAATAATATGTTCGGGGCAGTTTACGGCGATATAATCGGCTCTTACTACGAAGTTCACTGCACAAAAAACTATGATTTTGAATTCAGCCGTGAGAGCACTTTCACGGACGACAGCGTAATGACAGCGGCAATATGCAGGGCGATACTGCAAAATCCGAAGAATATTGAAACACGCCGTGATATGTCTGAAAGAGCCTATGAATATGCGGCGCAGTACAGGCAGTATTATTCATATTACCCCAACGCAGGTTACGGAGCAATGTTCACGAAATGGGCATCAGACCGCAGAAGTATGCATAAAGTACGCAGTTTCGGCAACGGTGCGGCAATGAGGGCGGTGCCGATAGGATATGCTTATGATTCTATTGAACAGGTTCAGTTACAGGCAAAGGCAAGCTGTATCTTTACACATAATCACCGTGAAGCTATTCATGCCGCAAAGGCTGTGGCAAGTGCAGTATTTATGGCATTACACGGCAGCAGTAAGGACGAGATACGTGGATATATCGCAAAAAAATTCAGATATGACCTTGATTATACTCTTGATATGATAAGACCTGATTACAGCTTTGACAGCAGATGCAGTTATAGTGTTCCTCCGTCTATTGTCTGCTTTTTGGAATCGACAGACTATGAGAGTGCGGTCAGAAATGCTGTATCACTTGGCGGAGATGCGGACACTATGGCTTGTATTGCAGGCGGGATAGCAGAGGCATTCTATGGCGAGATTCCCGATAATATCAGAAAATTCTGTGACAGCCGCCTTGAATATACCATTAAAGGTGTTATCAGGGAATTTTATGAAAAGTTCGTTAACTAAAAAACAGCGGTCAATTCAAACTGACCGCTGAAATTTTTAGTCTATTCGTGTAAATCGGTTCACATCGCCTGATTTGCCTGTGAACATAGCTTTGGGACGTGCCCATACATCGCCGTAGGAGAGCGACTTGTAGATAACAAGCTCCTCCATGGTTTCGCTGTGACGGGCAACTGCGAGGACTTCGTATTCATTGCCCTTGAAGTGACGGTATTTGCCGCCGATGACGAGTTCGTTATCTTCCTCTTTTTCTTTTTCATTAAGTTCAGCATCAAAATTCACAATGTCGTCGTAAACGATTATCATTGATGAATAAGGCATCATTTTTACAGTAGCCGTACCGTTTTCAACAGGCAAAGGAGATGATGACAGAACATCTACAAGATGATTCATATGGGTATCAAACTTAAAGATGTACTCTTGTTCACTAAGGTTAAGGGCAACATAGACAGTCTGACCGTCAAGCGTTTTCTTGAAAAGAAGCTGCTGATTGGTAATGGCAATGCGTTCATATTCTCCTGTACGTATCGGAGGATATGCACGATAGATCCTGCCAAGCTTGACAATATGCTTATAAAGCGGTGTATTTTGTGATTCCATGTCCTGAAGATGCAGGCACGGACGGAGATTATCATCAGAATTATTCTCTTTTTTGCCAAGAATTCCGTATTCACTTCCATAGTAGATTGACGGTATTCCGGGCATTGTATAAAGCAGAGTATAGACAAGAGGCAGATGAGCCTGATTGCAAAGTGTTGAAGCAAGTCGGTTCACATCGTGGTTGTCAACAAAATTATAAAGGTTGATATTCCTGTAAATTCCTCCGTTTTTGCCTGACTGACGGTTGATAGAATAATCTATCTCAAAGTAATTCTTGTCATTATGAGATGAATAAAGTCCTTTATAGCATTCATAATTTGTAACGCTGTCAAGCATTTCAGGATTAGCCCAGCGGTTGTAGTCGCCATGGATGATCTCACCCATAAGCCAGAAATCAGGTTTTTTTGATTTACAGAAACTGCGCAGTTTCTTGAAAAAGTCGAAATCAATACAATCAGCGGCATCCAGTCGGATACCATCGATGTTGAATGAGTCTATCCAGTAACCTATGGCATTGAGAAGATAATCGCAGACTTCGGGATTCCTTAAATTAAGTTTAACAAGATTATAATGTCCGTTCCAGCCGTCGTACCAGAAGTGGTCGCCGTAAGGGCTCTGACCTCCGAAATTCAGATTCTGGAACCAGCCGATATATTTTGAATTCTGTCCGTTTTGCTGAATATCGACAAACTGAGGGAATTTTCTTCCGACATGGTTGAAGACACCGTCAAGAATGACACGGATGCCTTTTTCATGCAGTCTGTCACATATATAACGAAAGGAATTGTTGTCGCCAAGGCGGCGGTCGATCATATTATAATCAATAGTGTCATAGCCGTGCTCAACTGATTCAAAAACAGGACCAAAATGAACAGCGTCAATATTCATTTCTTTCAGATGAGGAATCCATGTAAGAATTTTATCAAGCCGATATGCGACAAAATCAGATTCGTCACTGAATTTCGGAGCGCCGCAGAATCCAAGCGGATAAATGTGATAGATAATAGCGTCGTCGAACCAGTTCATAAAAAAACCCCCTTTAAAGTTAGAAATTATTTTGTACAGCCTTCAAGATAATATGATGCTTCCATATCTGCGACATTGAGAGCAAGAGCAAGAGGATACATTTCAAGTGCTTTGCCTATGGTATTGTTGTCCTCAGGCCCGGAAAAACCCATGTGATAGCGGATTGCGAAAGCTTCTTCACGAGTAAGGCGGTCCTCACCATAAAAATAACCTGAAATAATGTATACGGATTTTTCACCGTGACCATACGGCAGAGTATCATTAATAGAATAGTATGGAACTTTCTCCCATTGTCCGTTTACTTCATTTTTCTTATTGCGAAATTCGACAGTATAGAAGTTGATCTTGCACACGTCATGGAGAAGTGCAACGATAGCGATAGTTTCGTCTGAATAATCCATACCATATAGTTCCTTAGTACGTGGACGAGAAAGATAATCCTTTAAACAATGATAAACATTAACGCTGTGCTGAACAAGTCCGCCTTCATATGAACCATGATAGCGTGTACTGCTTGGAGCAGTAAAAAAATCAGTTTTCTGCAAAAAATCAAGCAGTTTATCAGCCCCATTCCTCTTAATATTATCATTATAAATTTGAATGAATTCTTCTTTAGCAGTCAAAAAAAGTGCCCCTTTCAGTTGGTATATATACATTATAACACAGTTGAAAGTAATTTTCAATAGAAAAATAAAAAAACAAGGGAAATAAAGCGACAAAATAATTAGAAAAAAGAGGGGGTAAGGCAATATTTGAAGAAGAATTATCATGAGATAGTAAAAATAGACATAAAAAGGAAGTAAAAGCATAAGAAAGCTTGTGACAATTTTGTGTTGACAACATGGTAAATATATGCTATAATTAATTACGTCGTCAGGGGACAGCCCACAAGAAAGGTAAGACTGCTGAGGTAGCACTGAAGAGGTAGAAACTTGAGACTTATATCACGAAAGCGACTTTGAAAAAAGTTGAAAAAAAGGCTTGACAAAAGGTATTTGGGGTTGTATAATAATCAAGCTGTGTTGAGGCACGGCGAAAAATATCGAAGCACGAAAAACTTTTTTGAAAAAGTATCAAAAAGAGCTTGACAAGAGAGAAGTGCTGTGATATAATAATCAAGCTGACCCCGAGAGGGGAAGCGAAAATGCTCCTTGAAAATTGAACAACAGACGAAAGCAAACAAAGCTCCGAAAATTCTTTTGAATTTAAAAAAATTTAGAAGCTCTTTAAAGTAATAGAGCGGATCACTCTGATATGTATTCTGTCCGGAAGGGCGGATAATATATACAATATTTAGAGAGTTTGATCCTGGCTCAGGATGAACGCTGGCGGCGTGCATAACACATTCAAGTCGAACGGACGAGGCCCTTCGGGGCCAAGTTAGTGGCGGACGGGTGAGTAACGCGTGAGTAACCTGCCTGTGTGAGGGGGACAACAGCCGGAAACAGCTGCTAATACCGCATAACGTATACGGGTCGCATGACCTGTATACCAAAGATTTATCGCACACAGATGGACTCGCGTCCCATTAGATAGTTGGCAGGGTAACGGCCTACCAAGTCAGCGATGGGTAGCCGGACTGAGAGGTTGAACGGCCACATTGGAACTGAGAAACGGTCCAGACTCCTACGGGAGGCAGCAGTGGGGAATATTGGGCAATGGGCGAAAGCCTGACCCAGCGACGCCGCGTGAGGGAAGAAGGTCTTCGGATTGTAAACCTCTTTCAGCAGGGAAGAA
>JAZUGG010000021.1:0-15374 GCA_045641105.1 Ruminococcus sp.
ATGCTTCCTGCAGGTACATATACTCTTATGGAACAGGTTACACCTGAAGGATACGAAACTGCTGCTATGAGAACATTCAATGTTGCAGACGGCACAGCTTCATACAGCATTGAAATGATCGATAACAAGATCACAACAACATCTACAACAACAACAACTACTACTACTACAACTACATCTACAACAACATCAACAACTACAACATCTACAACAACAACTACAACAACATCTACAACTACAACAACTACATCAACAACATCAACAACTACTACAACATCAACAACAACATCAACAACAACATCTACTACGACAACAACATCTACAACAACAACAACTACTACAACAACATCTACTACGACAACCACAACTACAACAACTACAACAACAACATCTACTACGACAACCACCACAACAACATCTACTACAACAACTACAACAACATCTACTACGACAACAACATCTACTACGACAACCACAACTACAACTACAACAACTACAACAACAACTACAACAACATCATCTACAACCACAACAACCACAACAGAACCACAGAACACATATCAGGTACAGTTTATCTACGGTACAGAGACGATAACAAAGACATTCGCTGAGGGCGAGGCTATCACTGCTCCGACTGAAGATGAGCTTCCTGAACTGGAAGATTTCACATTCAACGGCTGGAAATATGAAGGTTTGATTTACGGCAATGACGAATTAAGTACAATTGCTATTGATGGTGAATCAGCAGTATTTACAGCTGACCTTGAAGATGCATATTCACATGACAATTCAGGATTCTCTGTATCAATAGCTGATGATCAGTGGAATGGCATTGAAGAAGGTATAACAGCTACTATCACAGGCGATGGTATAACATTTGACAGGTCAAATACCGGTTCAGCATCAACAACTTTCGGTGACGGCTCAATGAGCTGGACACAGGGAAGCACAATGCTTTATCTCCCTGACGGTCAGTACACTATTACTGTTGAATCAGACGAATTCGTTTTTGAACCACGTAATATTACGGTAGCTAATGGATCAATTCAGGTAGATGAATACTCTACTTCAACTACACTTTATATTACCGCTTCATCAAGAATAGACGAAGAAGAAACCGGCGAAGAAACCGGAAGCGAAACCGGTGAAGAAACCGGAAGTGAAACCGGTGAAGAAACCGGAAGCGAAACCGGAAGCGAAACCGGAAGCGAAACCGGAAGCGAAACCGGTGAAGGAACCGGAACAGTAGTATCGGGTGACGGCGAAGGAACCGGAACAGTAGTATCGGGTGACGGCGAAGGAACCGGAACAGTAGTATCAGGTGACGGCGAAGGAACCGGAACAGTAGTATCAGGTGACGGCGAAGGAACCGGAACAGTAGTATCGGGTGACGGCGAAGGAACCGGAACAGTAGTATCAGGCGACGGCGAAGGAACCGGAACAGTAGTATCGGGTGACGGCGAAGGAACCGGAACAGTAGTATCAGGTGACGGCGAAGGAACCGGAACAGTAGTATCAGGTGACAGCGAAGGAACCGGAACAGTAGTATCGGGTGACAGCGAAGGAACCGGAACAGGTACAAATGTAGTAACTGAAGGTTGATTCGTCGGAAAACAGCTAAACAAACAAATATATTCCCCAAAGCATTAGGTCGATACTCATAAAGAAATTTTCCAAAAAAATATGAAAGACCTATATAGCGGGATATAACAAGAACAGGCAGATACTTCCATAAGAGGTATCTGCCTGTTTTATTATATTGTTCTAATCATTTTTTGATTTCAATTGAAGATTCGTCAACTTATAAAGCACTAAAACTAAACTGACTTCTCCTGAATTGCAAAGTCAGTTCCTTGCCTTGATATTCATACCTTAGTTAGCTTTTGTACTGTTCGCACAATTTGGAGCAGTTCATATAAAGAGAGTACAGAGAAATATTTAGGCATACAAAAAAGAGTACACCGTTTGCAAACTTTTTGTTATTGATAAATCGCTGTACTCTACTAACCAGAGTTATACTGTTTTAATATACGGCAGGTTTTCTGACTTTTGAAGATGCAAACGGCTTATGATAAGCTGTTTTTTCTCATAAGAGGTGAGAGATGTCTATAAAAAATTCCCACGAAAATCAATGAGTATACAAAATATTTATGATTAACGATTTATTTTGTAATATAACCTGATAAAACAATAAAAAATACTGCAATAATAAATAAAAATACTGCAATAATAAATAAAAAAACTAAAGTTGGGATCACAGATTTTTTTCTTCGTTTTGTTGGGATCACAGATTTTTTTCTTCGTTTTGTATGTCTGCCTGATGTTTTGCCCAAAGCTGTCAGCGGATCACTTCTTTTCTGTATGCGCTTCTGAAATTGCTTTACATCTGACAGGTCAGTAGAAGAACTGATGGCTTTGTTTGTGCTGTCGTGAGCTATTTGGTTGCGTATCCACCTCAGATGTTTCAGCTTTTTATAATCATCGTTCCATGTTGGTATTCTGCTTGTTCCGGAACAGCGTTCCATTCGTGATATATATTCACTTACACCGTTTTTGCAGGAAAGCAGATTTCCGCACATACTGTCAAGTTTTTTATATTCGTCAAAGAAATCAGAATCTATTTTTTTCATGATATTAAATTCCTTTCAAAATTTGTGGAATATCAAATTTTTTAACAGCGATTCCGCTTATATCGCTGCGGCAGCATACTGATACCGAAAAACCACTTATATGCTCTGTAATAATACGGTAATCACAGCTGTCAGCCAGTGAATTAAACTTGCAGTCTATAGAACCAAGACCACAGCCAGTCATTTTTACATAAGCTTCTCTTGATGTCCAGATATCATAGAATTTTTTCAGCGGCTCATCAGTATTTTTGATAATCTGCGTTTCATGTTCGGAGAAATTTTGTTCTGCAATCTGAATATAGTCATCAAAGTAGTTGGTGAAATTTTCTGTATCTATGCCTATTGCCGAATTATCTGCCGTCATAACCGTAAAGCCATTTGTATGCGACATGGAAAAACAGCAGTCAGGGCGGTCAGCAAGGTAAGGCTTGCCATATTCGCCATAGGTGAATTCAAGTTCATTCCATGGTATATTGGTAATATCCGACAGTACATGGCGGACAAGCAGTCCTGAAAGCAGAGAAGAAGTTTTATCTTCGTTTCTGACAAAACGCCGAATCCTGTCCTGTCTTTCAGCGGAAACAAAGTCTGTATATCTGCTTATTTCTTCAAAAGCTGTATTTTCATAGCAAAGGGTATAAATAGTCAGAATGTCGTTCATTTTTATTCTCCTTTTAAGGGTGCTCCGCACAAATCACGTTTGATAATTTTTATGGTGTTGTCTTAATTTGTACTTTTTTATTATAATGCTTTTGAATTAAAAAGTCAATGAAGATAAAATTCTGTTTATTGTGCATCTCTAAAAACCCGTTTTTTCTCAGAAGGGGTTTTTAGAGGTGCCCTATTGTATATTTCGGACAAAAGCACTTGAAATTGAGCAAGAATTATGTTATAATATATGGTATATTATTTCAGAATGGAGTGTATTATCATGTCCGAAAAAAAATATCCTTTAAATTTATCTCAGCTTGGAGTATATTTTGAATGTGCCGAACAACCTGATTCCACTAAGTATAATACTCCGTTTTATGTTAAGCTGCCGAAAAATACCGATTTATCCAGACTTAAAGAGGCAGTGAAAAAAACTGTTGATGCTCATCCGTCATTCAGCACTGTTGTAAAAAATGATAACGGTATGCCGTATCTTACAACGGAAGAAATCAAATTTGATATCCCTGAAAAAGAAATAAATGAACTCAATGACGAACTTGAGAATTTCATAAAGCCGTTTGACATGGAGAAAGCGCCTCTTTTCCGATTTGAGATATACCGCTGCAAAAATGATGTTTATTTCGTGTTCGACGGACATCATATCGTTTTCGACGGCACGTCAATAAAGCTGATGTTTGAGCAGATAGGCAGTGTGTATGACGGCGGCGAAATATGGCATGAAAAAGTAACGCTTTGCGAGTACAATGAAAACGAAAAGAATATCAGGGAAACTCCTGAATATAAGGAGGCTCTTGACTATTTCAAAGAGAAATTTGCCGATGCTGAATGTGATTCTGCACCGCAGTCTGACTATATTCTGAGAGACAAGCAGATCGGCTCGGAGGATATGTGCCGTTATTCTGACAAATTCTTCAAAGCAGACAAGGTAACGGCTTTTGTCGGCAAGGCTGGAATTACTGAAAATACTCTGTTTATGACTGCTTTTGCCTATACTCTTGCGGCACTTGGCGGAACTTCGGAAACGACTTTCTGTACCGCTTCCGCAGGCAGATACAAGAAGGATCTTGACCTGACAACAGGTATGTTTGTAAAGACTATGCCTGTACGTTTTTCATTTGATGAAAACGCTGATATTTCTGAATTCCTTACGGATACACAGAAAAATTTCCATGCGTCACTGAAATATGACTGCATTTCATTCGGAGACCTTGTTTCAGAGTGCGGAATAAATAACAATGTTTCATTTATTTTTCAGTCTAAAATGTTTGACGGATTCAGCATCGGCGGTCATAAAGCAGATGTCATTCATTTTCCTGTGAAAGATAGTGCATCATCACTTCAGGTCATGGTATTCCGCTGCGGCGACAGATACCGTATTCTTGTGAGATACATGAGATCGCAGTATACCGCAGATTTTGCCGAACACTTCATAAGGCTGTATTTCAGGATAGTTCTCGGCATGATGAAAAAGAAGAAATTCGGCGAGATACAGTTTGTAAGTTCGGAAACAAAGGCACTTATCGATGATCTCAACAAAACCGAATGTGACTGGAATGAGGGAAATACTGTCATTGGTCTTTTCAGAAAACAGGCTGAAAAGACTCCGGAAAATACCTGTCTTGTTTACAAGGAAAAGCGATTCACATATCGTCAGGTGAACGATATCACTGACAGACTTGCTGCATATCTTGTAAAAAACGGCATAGGTAGGGAAAAGATCGCAGGTATACTTATACCACGCTGTGAATTCATGCTTATTTGTGCTCTCGGCGTTTTAAAGGCAGGCGGTGCATATATGCCGCTTGATCCGACATATCCACCTGAGCGCCTGAATCTTATGATGGAGGATTCCGGGGCGATACTGCTCATTACAATGCCTGAATTAAACAATGTCATCGGTTCATCTTTCACGGGTATGCGCATGATGACTGATGAGATTGAAAATCTGCCTGAATCAGATATTGAACTGCCTGTTCCTTCACCTGACGATCTTTCTGTACTCCTCTATACATCAGGTTCTACGGGCAGACCAAAGGGCGTTATGTATATTCATTCAAACCTTCTGGTCTCATCGGAATATTTCAGGACACGCTTTGAAATTGATGAGACTTCCAACGTTTCATGCTATGCAAGCTACGGATTTGATGCCTGTACAATGGATATGTTTCCGACTGTGACCGCAGGTGCGGCTCTGCATATCATTCCTGAAGAAATGCGTCTTGAACTGCTGTCTCTGCGAAAGTATTTCAATGACAACAACATCACGCAAAGTATTCTTACAACACAGGTCTGCCGTCAGTTTGCAATTCTCGGCGGTGTGAAATCGCTGAAGCATCTGTCTGCAGGCGGTGAAAAGCTTACTCCTCTTGAAGCACCGACAGATTTTGTGATGCATAATCTTTACGGCCCTACAGAAGGTTCGTGTGTCACAAGCGGATTTGCAATTGACCGTTTCTATACTGATATCCCGATAGGAAAAGCTGTTGACAATCTTAAACTCTATGTTGTTGATAAGTATGGAAGGCTTCTGCCGCCTTATGCCGTTGGAGAACTATGGATAACAGGCCCTCACGTTGCCCGTGGATACCTTAATCTTCCTGAAAAGACAAAGGAAGTTTTTGGTGATAATCCGTTCCTTGACGACAAATCATACTCACGCAGTTACCATACAGGTGATATCGTAAGAATGTTCCCTGACGGCAATCTCCAGTTCATCGGCAGACGTGATGCACAGGTGAAGATACGTGGCTTCCGTGTTGAACTTACCGAAATAGAGGAGGTAATCAGGCGTTTCCCTGATATCGAAGATGCTACCGTTGCCGCATTTGATGAACCTTCAGGCGGAAAATATGCGGCGGCTTATATCGTATCAGATAAGACGATATCAACTGATGAACTTGCAGATTTTATACGCAGTGAAAAGCCGCCGTATATGGTGCCTGCCGTTATTATGCAGATAGACAGTATCCCTCTTACACAAAATAAAAAGGTCAACCGCAGAGCACTGCCTGTTCCGCAGAGAAAGGCTGAAAAGATAGTTCTGCCTGAAAATGATATTCAGAAGAAAATTTATAGCATTGCTGCCGAGTGCATAGGTCACACCGAATTCGGAATCGATACTGAACTTTATTCCGCAGGACTTACTTCGATAGGCTCATTGAAGCTGAACACCGCACTTTCGGAGAGTTTCGGAAAGACTGTCCGCATTTCCGATATCAGGCAGAATAATACTGTAAGACTGCTTGAAAAGTTCCTTGCTGTAAAAGAAAATAAAGAGGAATATGCTGTTCAGGAGGACTATCCGCTGACACAGACACAGCTTGGTATTTTTGTGGAATGTATGTCAAAGCCTGACACAGCAGTTTATAATATGCCAATGCTTTTCAGGCTCGGAAAAGGTGTAAAACCGTCACTTCTTGCCGAAGCCGTCAAGTCTGCCGTCAATGCTCATCCTTATCTTAAAACGACACTGTTTACAGATGAAAACGGCGATATACGTGCAAAGAGAATGGACAGCGAATCGCCTGTTGTTGACATGGTTTATTGTACTAAACTTCCTGAGCAGTCAAAAATGGTGAAACCGTTCAGAATGCTTGATTCACGCCTGTACAATGCTGTTATTTTTAATACGTCGGAAGGATGTTATCTTTTCCTTGACATCAGCCATATCATAAGTGACGGTGTATCAGTAAGGATCATCCTTGACAGCATATCCCGTGCGTACGCAGGTGAAAAGCCTGAAATTGAGAAGTTCAGCGGATTTGAAGCCGCTCTTGAAGAACAGCGCATAAGAAAAAGTGATATATATACACAGGCAAAGGATTATTACAGCAGTCTGCTTTCAGGCTGTGATACAGAATGTATGCCGCCGAGGTCAGCTTTCGGTGAGCAGTCGGGGACAGGCACATTTATTCTCGGAAGCGAGCTTGTTTCTGATGATATTTCAGAATTCTGCGAAAAAAACAGGATAACTCCCAACTCGTTCTTTAACGGTGTATTCGGCTGTGTTCTGGGAAAATTCATTGCAAAGGATGAATTTGTCTATACCACACTGTACAACGGACGAAATGACTCACGTCTTGCTGATACGGTCTCAATGCTTGTCAGAACCATACCTGTTGCGATAAAGCTTGATAATAAAGGAAATATTTCTGATTATCTGAAAAATATCCAGTCTCAGCTTGCGGAAAGTATGGCTAATGATGCTTTTTCATTTGCAGAAATTGCTGATGCATACCATGTGAAGTCTGATATCTTGTTCATTTATCAGGGCGATGAATTTGAATTTGATACTGTCTGCGGTGAAAAGGCTGAACTTATTCCGTTCACGGCTGAAACGGCAAAAATGCCGCTTGCTGTAAATGTTTATGTAAAAAATGGAAAAATTGAATTCAATGCCGAATACAGACAGGACTATTTCAGCCGCAATTTTATCGAAAACCTTATATATGCCGTATACTCTGCGGCAGATGAGTTTATCATCAGGGATAAGATAGGCGATATATCAATGATGTCAGATTTTGCATGGGAGCAGTATAAGATTCTGAATGCATCTGAAACAGACATTGAGGAAATACCTGTACACAGGATTTTTGAGCGTCAGGCTGAGAAATTTTCCGACAAATGTGCAGTTATCGCAAACGGAAGTAAGATGACATACAAAGAGCTGAATTCTGCTTCTGACAGAGTTGCTGATTCGCTCATAAAGCTTGGTGTAAAAGCGAATGACATAATTGCACTTATTCTTGACAGAACCACTGATGTACTTACAGCTGAACTCGGCATACTTAAATCAGGCGGTGCATTTCTGCCGCTTCTGCCGTCATATCCGACTGATAGGATAGAATACTGTACGTCAGATGCGGAATGCCGTTTCCTCATAACAACTGAGAAAGTAAAATCAGAACATGGGGAGCATTTCGGAAAAGATGCGCCGTACAGGGTACTTACAGTTGAACAGCTTGTGGCTGACGGTTCCGAAAATTATGAAAAGCCTGAAATATTACCTGAAAACAATGCATACTGCATCTATACATCAGGTTCAACCGGTACACCGAAGGGAGTGCTGATATCACATCATAATTTCACTAACTTTGCATTATCCCATGCGCTTTACAATAATTATCTCAGCGATGAGAACTGTACGGGTTCTGCACTTGCTGTAAGTTCGATATGCTTTGATATGTCGATCTATGAGATGTATCTTGCTGTCTGTTGTGGAAAGACACTTTGTATCGCCACGGAAGATGAGATACATAATCCGCCGTTTCTCAGAAAGCTGATGATCGACAGTAAAGTTCAGTATCTTGTGTGTACGCCGTCATTCCTTACAAATCTACTTTCGTTCACGGAATTTGCTCCTGCCATAATGGGACTGAAAACCGTACTTGCAGGTGCAGAGGCATTTCCTAAGTCACTTGTTGATTCGCTCAGGAGACTGTCTCCGTCAATGCAGATACTGAACGGCTACGGTCCGACGGAATGTACGATATGCAGTTCAGTCAAAAATATCACCGACAATAGAAATATTACGATCGGCAGACCAACAGGCAATACGAAAATGTACGTGGTTGACAGACAGTCACATATTCTTCCGCCTTATGCGTCCGGCGAACTCATTATCTGTGGTGACTGCGTAGGCAAGGGCTATATAAAGTTTCCTGAAAAGACAAAAGCCGCATTCTTTACTCTGCGTGATATGCCTGCATATCACAGCGGCGATCTTGTAAGAGTAAATGAAAACGCTGAGATCGAATTTTTCGGAAGAATTGACAATCAGGTCAAGATACGTGGTTATCGTGTAGAACTTGACGAAATAGAAAATGTCATGAAATCGTACAGCGGCGTAACACAAAGCAAAGTAATTGTCAGAAATAACGGTTCAGAGGACTTCCTTGCGGCATTCTTTACTGCTGAACAGCCTGTTGATACCGACAGCCTGACACAGTATCTCAAATCAAAGCTTACATATTACATGGTACCTGCCGCAATAATGCAGCTTGATGAAATGCCGCTGAATCCAAGCGGAAAGATAGACAAGGCACGTCTGCCTGAGATAAGGAAAAACGAGCGAAAATCATCAAAACGCACTCCGAAAAAATCCCTTGAAGAAAGAATTTGCGGAATATTCAAGGCAGTACTTTCGATTGATGAATGCTATGCAGATGACAATTTCTTTGAACTTGGCGGCACATCGCTTTCAGCTTCAAAGGTGACAATGAAACTGATGTCGGAAAATGTAAAGGCTGAATACGGCGATATATTTGCAAATCCTACACCTGAAAGCCTTGCTGCTTTCATTGAGAAAAACAGCGGAAATCAGACAGCTTCCGGACAGGATACAACAGAAGCCTATACGGGCAATCCTGCGCTGAGACATAATATAGTCAGATTTGCGGATCAGGTACAGCGTGAAAGTCTCGGAAACGTGCTTCTTACAGGTGCAACAGGCTTCCTTGGCGTTCATATTCTTCACGAACTTATAGAGAGAAATGAGGGACATATTTATTGTCTCATACGCAAAGGCAATTTCTCCGATGTTATGACACGTCTGAAAATGATACTGATGTATTATTTTGATGATACATTTGATGATGTCATAAATGAGCGCATAACGCTGATAAATGCTGATATTACTGACAATAATCTTGATGTGGTACTGAAGGACATACCGTTTGACACTGTTATCAACAGCGCCGCCTGTGTAAAGCATTTTGTTGCAGACGACATACTTGAAAGGGTGAATGTGGGAGGTGTTGAGAATCTCATATCAGTCTGCATGAAGTACAATAAGCGTCTTGTTCAGGTATCGACTGTTTCGGTATGCGGTGTCTATAAATCAGGAGCATATGATACTCCGCCGAAAATGTATGAAAATGACCTGTTTATGCTTGATTCAATGGAGAATAAATATATCATTTCAAAATATCATGCAGAGCAGAAAATTTTCGATGCCATAGATAAGGGACTGCGTGGAAAGGTTGTCCGTGTGGGCAATCTCATGGGCAGACACAGCGACGGTGAATTCCAGATAAATGCCGATACGAATATGTTCCTTTCTGGTATCCGTGGATTTGCGGCAATGGAAATGTATCCGATAAGCCATATGACCGATCCTATGAGCTTTTCACCGGTTGACTGTACAGCAAGGGCGATAGTTCTGCTTGCGGGTACAAATGATATGTTCACAGCATTCAATGCTGACAGCCGATACGGATTTGATGAAATGAAGCTTATTGATGCCTGCAATGCCTGCGGAATCAAGATAGATCCGACAGATGATGCCAAATATTATGAAGAATACAGAAAAGCACTCGGTGACAGCGAACTGAACAGTCTGCTGAACGGACTTGCAGCTTATGACCGTTCGGATATGCATACTGTTGAGACAGACAACGAATTTACGGTAAATATTCTGTACAGACTTGGTTTTTCGTGGCCGCTTGTTGATAATTCCTATCTGGAGCGTGTTATTGCATCACTGAAATCTCTCGGGTATTTTGATACGAAACACTGGTCTGAAAAAGGATTAACATGATGAATAGAATGGTTATTATGATAGGCTTGCAGGCAAGCGGAAAGTCTACGTTCTGCAAGTCATATCTGGCTGAATACAAGCATATTAGCCTTGATGATCTTAATACACGAAATAAAGAACGGCTCGCTGTTATGTCATGCATTGAAAATCATGAGGATCTTGTCATAGACAATACAAATCCGTCAGCCGAGGACAGAAAGAAATATTTTGAAATGGCAAAGGGGAGCGGATACAGAATAATCGGCTATTACATGAGGTCTGTCATTGCCGAATGCATTCCACGCAACGAACAGCGTACAGGCAAAGCAAGGATACCAACAGCCGCAATTGCCGCTACCTCAAAGAAAATCGAACTTCCAACATATGATGAGGGATTCGATGAACTATACTATGCTGAGATAACGGATAATGGTTTTGAAGTTTCAGAATGGAGGAAAGAAGATTGAAATTCAAGGAATTTGACAGGGCAATGCGTGTTTATGAGGAGTCGCTCGATCAGTTCATACTTCCTGATATGTACATTGCGGCAAGACTTGACGGACGCTCATTTACAAGGCTGACAAAGGAACTGTGCGGCTTTGAAGCGCCGTTTGACATAAGATTCAGGGACATGATGATAAATACCGCAAAAAGTGCAATGGAATGCGGTTTCAATATAATTTACGGATATACAGAAAGCGATGAGATATCACTGCTTTTTCATCCTGAGGACAACAGTTTCGGAAGAAAGGTGCGCAAACTGAGTACAACTCTCGCAGGTGAAGCAAGTGCGGCATTTTCGCTTGAACTCGGAATGACTGCAACATTTGACTGCCGTATTGTACCACTGCCGAATCTGAAGCGTGTGACTGATTATTTTCTCTGGAGACAGGAGGATTCACACAGAAATTCCCTGAATGCATGGTGCTACTGGACACTGCGCAATGAGGGAATGTCCAAGAAGGAGGCAACTGCAATGCTGTCAGGCAAAAGCATTGCTTTCAAGAATGAACTGCTTTTTCAGAGAAATATCAATTACAATGACCTTCCGTCATGGCAGAAACGTGGCTTGGGTCTGTATTACAAAGATGTCATAACTGCGGGATTCAATCCGAAAACCGGCGAAAATACAGAAACAACAAGGCGTATGATAGTCATTGATGAGGAACTGCCGATAGGTAAGAAATACACTGAAATGATTCTTGATATTGTGAACAGTTCAATGAAATAACCGAAAATCAGCAATGAAAGGAGATGTCTTATATGCCGCTGATGCTTTTGAAAACAAATCTTACGCATTTTCCATGTGATGCGATAGTTGTTGCCACTGACAGCAGTATGCAGTCGGGAGGAAGTGTTTTCGGCGCTGTATGCAGTTGTTTCGGTCCTGCTTTTATGCGCATGGTACGAAAAAAAGAAAGAATTTCCGTTGGAAATGCTGCTTTACTCGGAGATCATGATGAATTATCGGTATTGCCGATGAAATGCAGAAATGTGATACTCACTGCCGCACCTGTCTGGAAAGACGGCAAATCAGGCGAAATTCAGCTCCTTGCACAATGCTACAGGTCAAGCCTTGAACTGGCGTATAAGAATGGATACAAAAAGATAGGAATAGCTTTGATAGATTCCTCGTTTTATGGCTTCCCGGCTGAAATTGCTGTGAATACCGCAGTTGAAGCTGTTCAGAATTATCCTGAACTTCATAACCTTGATGTATATCTTATTGAGTTTGACCACTTTTCATATGAAAAAGAATCGAAAAAAAGAAAAAAACTCAGCCGCTATATTGAAAAATTCCTTGGAAATAAGATAAATAGCGTCAAACCAAATATACGCACATTGTTTTCGGGCAGTATGCTTATGGGCAGGCGTGAGTCGGAGATATCTGTAAACTGTGAATCAATGGCAGATGCGGCTCTTGATGAAAGACTGAAAAATCTTGACGAGAGTTTTGCACAGAAACTGTTTCGTAAAATAGATGAATCAGGCATGACCGATGTTGAATGCTACAAAAAGGCAAATATCTCAAAGCAGATTTTTTCAAAGATACGCTCAAATCAGAATTACCGTCCGCAAAAAAATACGGTTCTCTCACTTGCGGCGGCACTTGAACTTGACCTTGAAGAAACGAATGAATTGCTCGGAACACTGGGAATGACGCTTTCTCACAGCAGTAAATCAGATATAATCATAGAATTCTGCATACTCAACGGAATTTACAATGTCTTTGAGATAAATGAACTGCTTTATGAATATGACCAGAGTCTGCTTGGTTCAGATTAAAAGTCAACGCTGCGTTTACCATTTCTCCCTTGAAATGTGATATCATATAGTCACAGGATAAACAACCACCAATTTTCAAAGGAGGATTACTATGAATAACAATATTACAGAAATGGTCTTTATTTTAGACCGCAGCGGTTCAATGGGCGGGCTCGAATCCGATACTATAGGCGGCTTCAATTCCATGATAAACAAGCAGAAAAAAGAGGAGGGCACGGCTCTTGTCACGGCAGTTCTGTTCAGCAATAAAGCTGAGTTTCTGTATGACAGGGTAGATCTGAATGATATTCCTAAGATGACTGAAAAAGAATACTGTCCGAGAGGTTCAACGGCTTTGCTTGATGCCGTAGGTTCGGCAATAGAGCATACTGAAATGATACACAGGCACATTAGAAAAGAAGATGTGCCGCAGAATACTATCTTTATTATCACTACCGACGGACTGGAAAATTCAAGTTCATCTTTCAGCTATTCACAAGTTAAGAAAATGATATCAGCCAAAGAAGAAACAGGCTGGAAGTTCATTTTTGTGGGAGCAAATATCGATGCGGCTGCAGAAGCGGCAAAAATCGGAATATCCCGTGAAAATTCGGCTGAATTTTCAGCTGACCGTGAAGGCGTATCAAGACTTTTCTGCGGAATAAGCAGTTCTATTGCATCACTCAGAAGTACAGGCAGTATTTCAAAGGAGTGGCGTGACGAACTTTCAGGACGAAAAAAGAGAAAATAACGGTCATATATTCGGGAGATGTCCTTTCTTTTGGAAGGATATCTCCTGAAATTTTTTTTGGATGATACTTGAAATCAGCAAAAAATCGTGATATAATGAAAACACGAAAATTTGACGAAAAGAGAAGATATATGGAATATAAGGTTTGCAAACATTATAAAAAATGCGGCGGCTGTCAGCTTAGTATGCCGTATGAAGAACAGCTTGAATACAAACAGAAGCTTGAATACCGTCTGCTTGGCAAATTTTGCAGAGTAGAGCCTATAATAGGTATGTACTATCCGTATCACTACCGCAACAAGGTTCAGGCAGCTTTTGCTTATGACAAGCGCAGACAGATGATAATTTCAGGTGTATATCAATCAAGCAGTCACAAGATAGTGTCAGTTGATTCATGTATGATAGAGGATAAAAAGGCTGACGAAATTATTGTATGCATACGTAAGCTTGTCAGGGACTTTAAGTTCATCCCTCGTCATGTTCTTGTAAAACGAGGCTTTTCTACTAATGAGATAATGGTGGTTATCGTTACGGAATCCTCGATTTTTCCTGCAAAAAATAATTTTGTAAAGGCTCTTTTAAAGCTTCATCCTGAAATAACAACTATTATTCATAATATCAATCCGTATGATACGAGTCTTGTTCTTGGTGAACAGGAGAAAGTGCTCTATGGCAAAGGCTATATCGAGGACAGACTTATGGGCTGTACATTCCGTATATCTGCTCGTTCATTCTATCAGATAAATCCGACTCAGACTGACAAACTCTATGGTACAGCCATTGAATTTGCAGGTCTGACAGGCAAGGAAACATTGTTCGATGCCTACTGCGGAACAGGTACAATAGGAATTATCGCCGCTAAGAACGGCGCAAAAAAGGTTATCGGAGTTGAACTGAACAAAGATGCTGTGAAGGATGCGATAGCAAACGCAAAGCGCAACCAGATTGAAAATATCCGTTTTACCTGTGCTGATGCTACGGAATTTATTCTTGATATGGCGGCAGCAAAGCAGTCCGTTGATGTTATTATGATGGATCCTCCCCGTGCAGGCAGTACCGAACAGTTTCTTGACGCAGTTGCAAAGCTTGCGCCGCCACGGGTAGTATATGTTTCATGTAATCCCGAAACTCTTGAACGTGATCTGAAATATATCACTCAGAAAGGATATTCTGTTACTAAGATACAGCCTGTTGATATGTTCCCGCATACTGCTCACGTTGAGTGCGTGGTATTGATGGAGAAAAAATAAATTTGTTTGAATCATAAAGGAGAATTGTAGATGGAGAAGAACAGTAAAATTCAGATATTAAGGGCATTGTCTATCATTGCAGTAGTTTTGATCCATACTTGTCCCGGAGGTAGCTGGCAAGTAGTCTGCAGACCGTTTATCAATTTTGGAGTGGCAATGTTTATTTTCCTTTCCGGATATTTAACGAGAATTGAAAATGATGATTGGATGTCATTTTATAAGAAACGAATTACCCGAGTGCTTATTCCGTATGTCATCTGGAATGTGTTGTACACGCTTTCCAAAGGTGG
>JAZUGG010000022.1:0-14352 GCA_045641105.1 Ruminococcus sp.
CTACTGTTGACCAGTACGGCTGGGTTACTCCTGTTGCCGCAGGTACTTGCACTGTTACCGTTCAGAGTGTGAATAATCCTAACGTAAAGGCTGATATCAAGGTTACTGTTTCAAATCCTGCCGCTCCTACCGTTTCAGCCATCAGCCTTTCAAAAACTTCAATGAATCTCTATGTAGGCGATTATGCAGACATCTCATACGTTACAATGCTCCCTGCTACTCTCCCTGAATCTGTAAAGGGTGAGATATGGTCAAGCTCAAATACTGCTGTTGCCGTTGTTGACGGCTACGGCTGGGTTACTCCTGTTGCACCGGGCACCTGCACTGTTACTGTAAAGAGCGCAAATAATCCGAGCGTATCAGCTAATATCACTGTTTACGTTTATCCAAAAAAATAAAGATATTGTCGGGGATGTCGTTTTCGGCATCCCCGAATTGTTTCTATATCAAAGCCGCCGTCCGCAATACACCTGTATGCCTCAGGCTTTTCACGGACAGTCCCCTGTCACCTTTCGGCGGCGCATTGCTTATTGCTGCTAACTATATCTTATGCAGTTTATCTCGTTTTGCAACAAAGAAATTTTTGCCTGTTACCATTTTGTATTTTATCTGAAATAGTCCTGTTATTGCAATAATACAAAGAATGAACTATAATATACTCAGAAAAGAAATAAACAAGCAAAAATCCCTCTTACCTGTCTGTCGGGAATGCCCACTTCCGGCAGGCAAAGAACACACCTTTAGAAATAAAAGAACAGCACCGCACAGGTTTTTCAGCTTTGTGCGGTGCTGTTTGTTATGCATGGTTATTTTTATTTTTCAGGAAGTTCTGCAATAAGACCAAGCATATATTTCTGAATTGCAAGTGCATCGAGATTCGTTACGCCGTCTTTGTTTCCTGCACAGTCTGCATTTGCCCAGCCCTGTGCTGTGATGTGTGACTTGTCAGAACCGTTTATGCCATACACATCAGGATTTACAAGAGCCTGCATTATCATTACTGTATCGGCAAGATTTACCTGTCCGTCATTGTTTGCGTCACCATACATTGTAACGTCTTCTTTTTCTCTGTCGTTATCGCCTGTAGGATTTTGTGTTGGTGTTTCGGTATTGGATGATGTGACTATTGTCGTTGTTGCAGAAGTGGTAGTGGTGGTAGTTGTTGTGGAAGTGGTAGTAGTTGTAGTTTTTGATGTTGTAGTAGTTGTGGATGTAGTAGTTGTTGCGGATGTAGTAGTGGTAGTAGTCGTGGATGTGGTCGTTGTGGTCTTTGATGTGGTTGTTGTCGTAGTCGATGTCTTTGGCTGTGTCTGTATCTGCTCATGAGTCTTGCCGCCGTCGAGGTTGCTTCCCTCTGAACCGGCATAGAATTCGTTGAGTGAAAGACCATTCTTGCCGAGCGGAGTCTCGTGGTCAAGACCGATATACTTTCCGCTTGTAGTCTGCCAGAGCGACTCCTCAAACAGAGCGTACTTATCCTTGTCCCATGTCTTGAAGTCATAGCCGAGAAGTCCGCCTGTATCGCCTGAGTTCGGGTTGAGACACCAGAATGTATGATTGATGTGGTGGTCTATCATATAGTCACGGAGAAGCTCCATCCATTTCTGGTTTTCCTTGCCGTCCATATAGCCGCCCCATTCGCCTATGAGAAGCGGAGCGATATCCTCCTCGTTAATGTATGCCCATGTGTCATACCAGTAATCGTCAAGGAGAGTCTGTGTTGTAAAGTCCTTGGCGAACCATGTCTGAGCATAAACTGACGGGCCGTAGTCATGAGGTGAATAAACTATCTGGCTTTTGCCTGCCTTTGGAGAAACAGGGTGCTCCTTAACGCCTCTGAGGTTGCCGCCCCACCATGCGCCGTACCATGTTGACTGCTCAGGCGGTGCATTGAATACATCAGGTGTGCCCCAGTCCTCCTTAGGATACTGCTCAATACCTTCTATCATGATAAGAGCGTGAGGATTTACTGCGAGTATCGAATCAGCGCACTTTTCAGCGGCATATTTCCAGTTGTTCTCGTCTGTTGACTCGTCCCACTTTGCGATATCCGTCGGGCAGGTCGAACCGCTGTAGCCACGCTTTCCGTGAGGCTCATTCTTGAGGTCATAGCCGATAAGCGTATCATCGTTTGCATATTTTTCAGCAAGCCATGTAAGTGACTCTATCCATACGTCAGTTGTAACGCCAGCCTTGCCGTACCAGAGTTCATAGTTATGACCTGAGTTATTTTCGTCAGGGCTGTGAATGTCAACAAATGCCTTAATTCCGTACTGCTTGCACTTTTTCATGATGACATCAAAGATTTCCATTGAATTTTTCACTGTTTTGCCGTCAGCCTCAACGAAATCCTTGTTGATGTTTACAAAATAGCCTGCCGGAGTTATAGAGCCGTCCTCGCCGACCTCGTCTGTCGGAGGATTATAGCCTGCCTGAACGGAGTTTGCAGCATCTGGCTTGCCGTTCATCCATGTAACGAGAAGCTCGGACGAGATAGGGAAACGGATAACGTTTATACCGTGGTCTGCAACGCTTGAAAGGAAATCATCAACGTCAGTAGCATAGAGACCGTGAGCGCAGTTTTCGGTACAGTTGAAGCCGAACCAGTTAGCGCCTGTGAGCCATACTTCGTTGCCGTTAGCATCATAAAGACGGCTGCCCTCTGCGTGAAGCCAGTCATCATTGCAGTCATCTGCGGCAGCAGCAGTAAGCTGCTGTGAATTGCTCATACCTGCACTGAACGGCATAACAGAACTTGTAAGTGATAAAATACCTGCCGCAGCGGCTGCGGTCATGGCTTTATATTTCTTCTGCATGATTTTAATACCCTCTTTCTTATATAAGGCAGGTGTACCAAAAGCGGTACACCTGCACGTCATTATTGATTATTTTTCAGGAAGTGCTGTAATAAGACCAAGCATATACTTCTGGATTGCAAGTGCATCAAGATTTGTTACGCCGTCTTTGTTTCCTGCACAGTCTGCATTTGCCCAGCCCTGTGCTGTGATGTGTGACTTGTCAGAGCCGTTGATACCATATACATCAGGATTTACAAGAGCCTGCATTATCATTACTGTATCGGCAAGATTTATCTGTCCGTCGTTGTTTGCATCACCGCAAAGATATGCATCCGTTGTTTGTTCGGCTCTCTTTGTGGTAGTGCCTTCCTCATTATTGCCTGATGATTTGCCTATTGTAATATCATACTTTACATCTCTCAAGGTAATACCGCCCGGAAAATTACCGTAAATCGTTCCTGAAAGAACTACAGTATATTCGCCTTCCGGAATTTCTGAGAAATTCTTGTCGCTGTAAACAGTGTCTACTTCAGGGGTTTTAGAGATAACTTCAACGTCCAGCTGGTCAGTATCCTTATAATCGTATACGCCGGTACGACTTTCAGACCTGCCGTATCCTATGCCCTCGTAGTAAATTTTATACTGATATGTCAGAGAAAGACCGCTGAGATCAAGTTCTTCTCCTGTGTTATACTGTGTCTTTGTCGGATATGTGTCAATGCTCTTAACCTCACTGCCGCCGATAACAGTCCATGTTACAAGCTTAGTTGTAGTAGTTGTGGCTGTGGTCGTGGTTTCAGTTGTTGTCTTTGAAGTAGTGGTCGTTGTTGAAGTAGATGTTGAGGTTGAAGTTGTTGTAGTTGAGGTAGTAGTTGTTGTCTTTGAAGTTGTAGTAGTTGTTGTCTTAGTAGTTTCAGAAACAGGATCACCTGAAACAGGCTGACCGCTTGAAGTCTTGCCGCCGTCGAGGTTGCTTCCTTCTGATGAAGCGTAATTTGCATAGAAATCGTTGAGTGAGATACCGTTCTTGCCGAGAGCTACCTGATGGTCAAGACCGATATACTTGCCGCTCTTTGTCTGCCAGAGAGCTTCCTCAAAGAGTTTGTATTTAGGTTCATTCCACTTGATTGTTGTACCTGAGCCCTGCTGGAAGCCGAGTTCGTCCCAGAGTCCGCCTGTATCGCCTGAGTTTGTATTCAGACACCAGAATGTGTGGTTGATGTGGTTCTTTATCATATAGTCACGGAGAAGCTCCATCCATTTCTGGTTCTTGCCGCCGTCCATATGACCGCCCCATTCGCCGATAAGTTCAGGAGCAATATTTTCTGCGTTGATGTATGCCCATGTATCATACCAGTAGTCATCGAGGAGAGTCTTTTCTGTGAAGTCCTTCTCGAACCATGTCTGAGCATAAACTGACGGGCCGTAGTCATGAGGTGAATAAACTATCTGGCTTGTGCCGTGTTCAGGCTTGATAGGATATTCTCTTGCGCCACGGAAGTTACCGCCCCACCATGCGCCGATGTATGGTGACGGGATATCGCCCTCATGCATAACAACACGGTCAGGCATACCCCAGTAGTCGCCCTCCTTAACACCGCTCATTGACTGCTCAACGCCTTCGATGAGGATAAGAGCGTGCGGGTTAACGTCGAGGATAGCATCTGCACACTTTGTAGCGGCATATGCCCAGTTGTTCTCGTCTGTAGAGCCGTCCCACTTTGCAGCAGCAGTGCCTTCAGGGCCTTTTCCGTGAGGCTCGTTCTTGAGGTCGTATGCAAGGAGAGTATCATCATTCTTGTACTTGTCAGCAAGCCATACCAGTGAGTCAATCCAGTCCTGAGTTGTGACAACGCCGCAGGTCTTTCCCTTCATGCCGTACCAGAGGTTATAGTTGTGACCTGAGTTATCGGTATGAGGGCTGTGGATATCGATGAAAGCCTTGATTCCGTACTTCTTGCACTTGCTCATGAGGATGTCGAATATCTCCATGGAGTTTTTCTTTGTGCCGTCAGCGTTGCAGCAGTCAGCATTAATGGTAAATGCAGGATCATTGTTTGTTGTGAAGCTTTCAACAGGATTCGGCTTGCCGCTCATCCATGAAAGGATAAGTTCTGTGGATATCGGGAAACGGATTATGTTGATACCACGGTCTGCGATCTCTTTAAGAACGTCGTCCATGTCTGCGCTCCAGAGATAGTGCGGAACGGCTTCATTGCAGTTGAGACCGAACCAGTTTGCGCCTGTTAGCCAGACTTCATTGCCGTTCATGTCATAGATTCGGCTTCCTTCGCAGTGAAGCCAGTCGTCGTTGTTGGTATCAACAGCGTATGCTGTCAGATTTGATGTCAGCGGGACAGATGAAGCTGCCACGGAAACTGACATTGCCGCAGCAGACAGAAATGCCGCAGCGCTGCGTATGAATTTGTTCATTTTTATTACCCCTCTCAATACGGCACGGATATTTTGCCGCAGCCTCATGTCAAGCATTGGCAATGTGCCGATATTTCAAGTATATTGTACCATTTTGGCGTAAAAAAGTCAATAGGTTTTCGTCATACTGTCATATGAAAATATGCAGAAAAACAGCATAAAAGCATATGCAATGCTTCTGATATACCTATTCGCACAAACTTTTTCGTCAATTTGCACATAAAAAGTCAGTCATACGCCTTTAGCCGCCCTGAAATTCTATACAATATGACGAAAAGCGTCATCAGTAAACACAGTGGAATGAAAAATAGCCCGAAACAATATATATGTATAAAAAAAGGAAGTTTTTTTGTACGCCGTTTCGCTTGACAAAACTGTTCATTTATTGTACAATTATATTGATAAAGTATGCGCATAAATACCGCAGTTATTGTATTATTGTTTATTGCAAGAACCTGCCAGTTCAGGTTCTAAAGGAGATACTATGGAGAAATATTCTTCCTTCGCCCAGACGACTATCGGCGAAAGACATATTCAGAACGGCGTGGTCTGCCAGGATTATTCTATGTCTATAAATAACAGCTCATACGCTTTCGCCGCTGTTGCCGACGGCCACGGAAGTCCGCATTACCTGAGAACCGACAGAGGCTCCCGTCTTGCAGCAGAATGTGCCCTTGACTGCGTATGTGAATTTCTTGATACTATAAAGGACAATGAATTTGTTCTTGATGATGAAAAAATGCGTGACGATCTTCTCCAGCAGCTCTGGAAAAATATCGTTGCACGCTGGAAAAGCCGTGTCGAGGCTGATTACCGCAGCGAACCGTTCACAGACGAGGAACTTGACAGGATACCCGAAGAATTTTCGGTATACCGTTCACTGTATGAAAGCGGCGAATTTCTCAGTTCCTACGGCACTACACTTGCATTCATAGTCGCTACCGATTATTTCGCCTTCTGCGGTCAGATAGGCGACGGCAAATGCGTTGCAGTAGACTGTTCGGGAATTACTGCCGATCCTGTCCCTGATGATCCGAGATGCTATGACAATATCACAACATCGATCTGTCAGGACGATGCCGAATTCTCCGCAAGATTCGTGTATTATCCAAAAGAATTCATCCCTGCCGCTATGTTTATCGGCACCGACGGCTTGCAGAATTCATACTGGGATATCGAACAGCTTCACAGCTTCTACCGTGGACTTACGCTCGATTTCGCCGAAAATGGTCTGAATGAGGGAATCCGTCAGCTTGCCGAATTTCTCCCCGTTATGACGAGTTCAGGCAGCGGCGATGATATCTCATGCGCAGGTATCGTAGATATAAACAGCCTTCAGGCTTCACTCGAAACGCTCAGGAACGCAGTCAGCTATATCGAAGCCCCTGCCCCGGTCCCAAGCGATATGCCCGAAGATATGACAATATAGAACAATTTTACGACGATACTCATATAGAAACATCGTACTTCTTATTGAGGGAAACCCTTTTGAAAAAGGGTTCTCCCTCAAACTCCCTTCCTAAAACTTTTGGGTGTTTTAGCGTATCTGATATGGGACATATGTCCCATATCAGATACGCCATAATACTGAAAGTCTTTGGAAAGGGGTTCGGGGAAGAACCTTTCCTCAGAAAGGTTTGCCCCGATAAAAAGCTCAAACTTCTATATGAGTATCGTCGTTAAAGATGCTTATAAATCACAAGGAGGAAAAAATAATGCCATTTATCAATGTTAAAACAAACGTATCTGCTTCAGAGGACAAAATGGAAAAGATCAAATCCGCTATGGGACTTGCTATTACTGCTGTTCCCGGAAAGTCAGAGGGCTGGCTCATGGTTGGAATCGAACCTGACTATAATCTCTGGTTCAAGGGAAACAATGCCCCTGCCGCTATGGTTGAAGTAAGCCTTTTCGGAAATGCTTCCGACAATGCGCTCAATACCCTCACAAGCCATATTACAGGCACTCTTACCGATACTCTCGGCATCCCGTCAGACAGAATTTATGTCAGCTACATGAGCACGGGAAACTGGGGCTGGAACGGTTCTAATTTCTGAGGTGATCTTTATGAAAATCAGCAGACTTTGCAGCATTCTGACAGCTTCTGCCGTTGCTGTATGTACACTTCTTCCGCTAAGTGCATTTGCTGACGGCGAGATAGCCCATGATGCCTCCCGTGACGTTCAGACAGAGGGCGTTGGCAATCCGTTCAATTATGGCGAAAGAAATACTCCCGAAGATGCTTCAACAGCCGAAATACGTGCCATAAACCACAAAATGACCGTTCAGGAGGTCAAATATGCCCTCTATAAAGAGGTGGACGAGCACTGGGACTTAATATCCACTCGTTTCGGTCAGCCTGAACGTGAAAAGGTCTATGCGCTTATGCTTGGTCTTGGTACAAGAGAGTCAACTCTCGGCGGAAACGGTGACGGTGCTGATATTGAGACCGCATTTTCACAGGGATTCGGCGTAAGTTCGGCTCATGCATACGGCACGATGCAGACCGCTGTTACGGCATTTGAAGGCTGTGACCCGAAATTCATGAAAGAGGACAATGTGCCCGAAATGTTCCAGTACACTCTTTCCGAATCAACTTTCTATGATGCCATAATCTCAAATCACATGGGTATCCGCAAGCTTCTCCACTTTGTCGAGATTGGCATAAATGAGGAGGGACTTACAGGCTATCAGGTCGTTCGTGGTGCTCTCAAAGGCTTCAACACAGGCTGGTGCGACTATACAGGCGACAACGATGGCTATTATAAGGATTATCCCGATGAAATAGCCGCTCTTGCACATTATTACTATGACGAGGGGCATCTCTATGACAACGTTTTCTCGTGGACTAATGACCAGAAAATCGCACCATACCGTGAAAATGCATGGGACTGGTGGGGCGGTGTCGAGCCGAGTATGGCTGAACCGCAGATAACCGTCACTGAGCCGCCTGTCGTAACTGAGATACAAAAGGGCGATGTAAATGCTGACGGCGAAGTAAATGTCGCAGACCTCGTTTTCATGCAGAATTATGTCCTTGCAAAAGAAACTTTCACGGAAGAACAGTTCAGAACCGCAGATATGGACGACTCCGACAGCGTTGACTGTATGGACGTTGTACTGCTAAGACAAGTTCTTCTCAATAAATAAAAAAGCACAACAGCGGTGCTTATATATTTGCTTTGTACTTTTTACTGAGGGAAACCCTTTTGAAAAAGGGTTCTCCCTCAGACTCCCTTCCTAAAACTTTTGGATGTTTTAGCGTATTTGGTATAGGACATATGTCCTATACCAAATATGCCATAATACTAAAAGTCTTTGGAAAGGGGTTCGGGGAAGAACCTTTCCTCAGAAAGGTTTGCCCCGATAAAGAGCCAGAACAAATATATAAGCACCGCTGTTGTGCTGTTTTTATATGAATGAATTTGCAACAGTTTCGCAGACTGCGGCGAAAAATCCGAGTTCAGAGAGTTTTCTGCGGCAATTTTCAGCCTGAGCATCATCATCAAACAGACCGAATACAGCCGAACCGCTGCCCGTCATTACTGAGCTGAGTGCGCCGTTTTCAAGCATGACCGACTTTATCTCTGCAACCTCATCAAGCTGTACTGCCGCTTCAAAAAGATTGCTGAAATATTTGTAAGCCTCATTCGGCTCGTTCTCAATTGCATTTTTCAGACTTGAAACTTCGGGATGTACAGGTTCAGTCAATGCATCAACTGCGCCGTATGCCTCCGCTGTGGAAACACCCTGAACGCCCTTGGCTATAACCAGTCTGCGTCCTGAATAATCTGCGATAGGCACGATTTTTTCGCCTATACCGCTGACATATGCCGTACCGCCCGTAAAGAAAAACGGTACGTCAGCACCTATCTTTGCGCCGATTTCTTCAAGCTGATTTGTCGGCATATCCACGCCTGTCAGCTTGTTCAGACAGTATATCACAGCCGCTGCATCGGTACTTCCGCCGCCCATGCCTGCCTGTGACGGAATGCCTTTTTTTATATGTATCCTGCATCCCAAGTCAATTCCTGCGGCTTCAAAAAAGCGCTTTGCCGCCTTATATGCGATATTTCGCTCATCACACGGAATAGGATCGGACTTTTCAAAGCTTTCAGGCAGTTCGCATTCAATGCTTATGCTGTCAGCAAGGTCAACGCTTATCTCATCATAAAGACCAACTGTCTGAAATACACTTTCTATGGTGTGATAGCCGTTTTCAAGCCTGCCTGTAACATCAAGTGCAAGATTTATTTTAGCGGCAGTCTTAACCTTCATTCTTTTCAGCCTCCAGTTTTTTCAGGAAAATCTCAATGCGCCTGATAGCCTCCATGAGATGTTTGAGAGAGTATGCATAGGAAATTCTCATATATCCCTCGCCGCTTTCACCAAATGCAGTACCCGGAACAGCCGCAACCTTTCCCTCATAGAGCAGTCTTTCACAGAATTCATCACTTGTAAGACCTGTACTCTTTATGCACGGGAAAACATAGAATGCGCCCTCCGGATTAAAACAGGTCAGACCGAGACGGTTGAATTCGCTCACAAGATAGCGGCGGCGGACATTGTATTCATCAACCATTTTGTTTACCTCGGCATCACATGAATTGAGTGCTTCAACAGCTGCATTCTGGCTTATATACGGACTGCACATAATACCATACTGGTGTATCTTGGCTATCTGGCTCACTATCGGCTCAGGAGCGGCAAGATATCCCAGTCTCCAGCCTGTCATGGCATAGGCTTTTGAGAAACCGTTTACATAAATGGTACGCTCACGCATACCGTCAAGTTCAATAATTGAGAAATGCTTTCTGCCATATGTCAATTCGGAATATATCTCGTCAGTGAGCACCATGATATTCGTATCACGCAGAAATTCAGCGATAGGCTCTAAGTCCTCCTTAGTCATTACTGCGCCTGTCGGATTGTTCGGGAACGGCAGTATTATAAGCTTTGTGCGTTCTGTCACCTTGTCTCTGAAATCATCAACGGTCAGCTTGAAGTTGTTCTCTATCCTTGTCGGAACAGGCACTGCAACGCCTCCTGCAAGCTCTACAAGCGGAGCATAGCATACAAAGCACGGCTCGACAACAAGCACCTCATCGCCGTTGTTTACAAGTCCACGAATTGCAAGGTCAATAGCCTCTGAACCGCCTACAGTGATGATAATTTCCTTTTCCATGTCATATGATACGTCATGCTTTTTGAAAATGCGGTCGCTTACAGCCTTTCTCAGCGGCACAACGCCCTTATTCGGTCCATAGATGATATGCTTTCTTTCAAGCACCTGAATAGCGGCTTTGCGTATCACCCACGGTGTATTGAAATCAGGTTCGCCTACGCCGAGAGAGATAACATCCTCCATTTTTCCTGCAATATCGAAGAATTTGCGTATTCCTGACGGCTTGATGTCCCTGACCTTCTGCGAGAGTATTTTATCGTAGTCTATCACGTTAACACCAGCCTCTTTCGTCAGGAGCTTCATCATCAATAAAGATGCCTTTTTCCTTGTATTTTTTGAGAATGAAGTGGGTTGCAGTTGAGAGAACACCGTCAATAGTTGAAAGTCTCTCTGAAACGAAAAGTGCAACATCCTTGAGGTTATTGCCCTTTACCTCAACAGCAAGGTCATATGCGCCTGACATAAGGCTGATGCTGTCAACCTCGTCATACATCATGATAGTTTTTGCGATATCATCAAAGCCGATATCACGCTGTGGAGTAACTTTCAGCTCGATAGTTGCATAAACCATTGACTTATCATATTTTTCGTCATCAAGAATAACGCTGTATCCACGTATAACGCCGTCATCCTCCAGCTTTTTTATTTCAGCAGCAGCTTCTTCTGCCGATATACCGAGCATTTCGCCGAGTTCCTTATCCGAAACACGGGCATTCTGCTGTAAAATTCTGATTATTTCGTTTTTCATAAATGCTTTCCTTTCAGTTTATCTTTATAAAGACAGGCTGTCTCTTTTTGAAATAGCAGAGATGCGTAAATCCTGCCGCAAGAGCCATTTCTGCGCCGTCACGAACATTTTTGCCGATATCCTCAACAATATGGGCATCAGAGCCTATGGTCAGCACTTCGCCGCCGAGTTCACGGTACATTTTCAGGTATTTCATGTCGGGGAATGCATCTCCGAATCCCTGACGCAGACCTGATGTATTTATCTCTATGCCCTTGCCATGCTGTACAAGTTCACGGAACGATTCTGCGATAATATCATCAAAACGGCTTATATCGGGACAAATGCCGTGCCTCTGCTTCATGTAGCGCAGACAGTAAGTGATATGTCCGATAACGTCAGCCCTGCCCTCTTTGCAGACGGTGTGAATCTCCCTGAAATAGCGTTCCAACAGGTCAAATATCTCATTTTCCTGCATATTCAGGTAATCTATGTAATAAAAATCCTTTTCGCCAAGAACCTGATGAATTGAGCCGATGACAAAATCGAGTCTTTCATCAGAGAGTGCAATATCAGCCACTTCCCTGTCATGGAGCATCTGACCAAGTTCAACACCGCATATCAGGTTGAGCCTGCCGTCATACTTTTCTTTCAGCTCTGTTACTGCGGCAACAGAGGCGAAAAAGTCATCTTTATAACTGAAATGGTCAACCTTGTCAGGCATATTATCGGCGTAGTGCTCCTGCGGATACCATGCGTTGCATTCACAGTGGTCAGTAATTGCATATGCGGCAAGTTCGAGTTCAGCCGCTCGTTCGGTACATTTTATGATATCAGCTTCGGAATCGACCGAATACTGCGTATGTGTGTGGCAATCTATGAGATTCATTTCTGTGCACTCCTTTCACGGTTTCTATTATATCACACATGGTTATTTTTTTCAAGGCGGAAACGGAGGATAATTTGGAAATCGGTTTTCAGGGATTGACGAAACGCCGTCAGAGTAGTATAATAGAAATGCACCGCATTTACTGCGTATGCATGAAAGGGGCAAACAAAGCAATGAACAAACTAAAAAAATTTCAGGCAGGTCTGACTGCCGCATTATTTATATTCACAGCAGTTTCGTGCAGCAGTTCAAAAAAAGTAAGTTCATCAGAACAGCAGACAACTACCGCCGAAGCTGTCACACAGCCTACTGAACAACCCACTGAAAAGGAATTCCATGCCGCTGAAACTAACGAAAAAATGACTTTGACATGGCTCGGTGACTATGACCTCAACCCTTACGGCGACGAGAAAAAAAGCACCGCTCTTTCACTTTTTGAGGATGTTTACGGCGGAAAAATAAACTATCATAACTCCTATGCAAATGAAAGATTCACTATTCTGGAAATGCTTCTTGATTCGGGAGAAACTGTCGATATGTTCCAGTATAACACCGAAATTCTCCCATACGGCATCAATAAAGGCTGGTTCGAGCCGCTTGATGCTTACTATGAACAGCTTGGCATGAATGACGGTCTGTGGGACGATATGACAGAAATCATCGACAGCCTTGAATACAACGGCGGACATTATGTTATCCCGTATAGTCTTTCAGAGCCGTTTCTCCTGACATACAGCCGAAAAACCATTCAGGCAGAGGGGCTTGAAGATCCGTATACACTCTATAAATCGGGCGAATGGACATGGGATAAGTTCGTTAACATGATGGAGACATTCGTAAGCAATGCACCTGCGGGAGTATATCGCTATGGAATAAACGGCGAATTTGGTGAAGCCGCACTTACTTCAACAGGTCATTCTGTTGTAAATAACGAAAACGGCAGGCTCGTCAACAACATCGATGACGAACAGATCGGCAAAGCTGAAGAGCTTATCCAGCAGATTACCCAGAAAGGTCTGTACAGAAACAACTGGATAGGTCACTATGCAGGTGACGGCTCAATTCTGTTCTTCGCAATGGATGACTGGTCACTTTATGACTCAAATCTCGCCTGTCCGGAGTTGGATCTTATGGTTGTTCCGTTCCCTAAGCCGGCAAATTCCGATAAATATTATAATCAGTGCCAGTACAATGCCAGAATGCTCGTCAAAAATTCGCAAAAGGGCGAAGCTGTTGCAACATATATAAAATGTGAACGTCTTGCCGCAACAGACGAAAAATGCCGTGAATCAGCCAAAAATATGGCTCTTGTCTCAAAAGCTGACGGAGGATTCATCACATCCGAACAGTATGATGCAATTCAGGAATATCTCACTCCTTCATCTGTCTTCCCGAAATTTGACTTTGCATACGGCATGGGCGGCGGAATGTACGGCGTTGACAGCAGCAACAACGGCGCTCCGATGAATGTTCTGACTACCGCAATGCTGTACGGCACATACGGCTCATGGGACAGTCTGCGTGATGCCTACAGAGACGTTATTTCGGGACAAATCGATAAATACAACCAATAATATGAAAGCTTTTGACTTTGATAATACTATCTATGACGGCGAATCTGCATTTGACCTTTTCTGGTTCTGCATTCGTGAGGATAAGAAAATGCGCAGGCATATCCCCCTTGTTATTGCCGATTTAGTGCTTTATAAGCTTGGATTTGCAGGTATAGACAAGGTCTGCCGTGACATTGAAACTGTTTGTCAGGCTATTGTCCGCAACAGGGACAGATTTGAGGAAAAAATTGCCGAATTCTGGCAAATAAACGGATATAAGCTGAAAAAACAGTTCCTTGATATGATACAGCCTGATGATATCATCATCACCGCCTCGCCGCAGTTCATCATAGACGGCATAAAGGACAAACTCAACACTGATAAAGTTGTATCTTCTGTAGTGAATATTGACAATGGCAAAGTTGAGTTTTTGTGCTATCGTGACAATAAGGTTAAGCGTTTCAACGAACTGTACGGCGGCAGAATTGACCAATTCTATACAGACTCAAAAAACGACTTGCCGCTCATAGCAATTTCTGATAAAGCATTCCTTGTCAAAAATGACAGGATAAAACAGATAAAATAACATCCCCAAACCTTATGACGGGTACTCGTAAAGAAGTTTTTACTATTATCGGGGCAAACCTTTCTGAGGAAAGGTTCTTCCCCGAACCCCTTTCCAAAGACTTTTAGTATTATGGTGTATCTGATATGGGACATTTAGTCCCATATCAGATACACTAACACCGAAAGTTTTAGGAAGGGAG
>JAZUGG010000023.1:0-43954 GCA_045641105.1 Ruminococcus sp.
TGAATTTTTCTGCTTGTCCTGAAGAAGAAATTCTACGTCAGAAAACCTTGAAATACGTCAGTATTTCTGCGGCTTTCTTCCTTGACTTTCTTCTTCATTACTTCGTATAAAATATTCAAGACTTAATTGGCGGAGCAATAAAAAATGCTGAGATGATGAAAATAAAATAGGTAAAATTAGATAAAAAATAAAATTTTATCATAAACTATTGATTTTGTTAATATGATATGGTATAATATTAAAGCAGAAATGCAGTGATATCGAAGTGGTCATAACGGACATGACTCGAAATCATGATGCCCCTTGAGGGACGTGGGTTCGAATCCCACCCACTGCGCCAAATACGGACTGAATGGTGGCTTTAGCTGTTCAGTTCGTCATATATAAAATGGGGCATTAACGCAGTTGGGAGCGTGTCACACTGGCAGTGTGGAAGTCAGGGGTTCAAGTCCCCTATGCTCCACCATTTTATGAGCTGTATCTTTTTCATGATGCAGCTTTTTTATTGAGGAATATTATGTTTTATTTTATACTTTTATTTTTTGTGCTGATAGCCGGTTTGCTTGCCCATATTTTCCATGAGCTGATGCACAGGGTTGTCGGACAGCTTGTAGGGCTTAAATACATAAAAACGGAGTGGTTCAAATATCATGGCGGCACAAAGGTGCTTTTTGAGGATGAGCCTGATTTCAGTCAGGAAAATGTCAGAGTATCATGGCAGTACTGCGCCATGTCAGCGGCTGGGATACTTTCCACCACATTTATGGGATATATTCTTTCGGGGGTATTTTTCTGCCTGCCTGCAAATTATCTGAAACTTTTTGTGTGGATTGCCTGCGCCTCACTGCTGATAAACGATGCCGGTTATGCGCTGATAGGAAGTATAGGTGATGGCGGAGATACATATGCGGTTCGTATTCATTTCGGTTGGTCACGCATGAAAATGTCCGTTATATCAGCAATTCTTCTGACTGTCAACCTTGGATATTTTCTTATAGTGCTGTGTGGATTCAGAATCGGTTAAGAAAAATGTCGTACTTGCTTACATCGGATTCAGGTTCAGACTTCACATCATCGTCAATGAGCCATTTTCTGATAATCGGTTCACAAAGCTCATAGCAGCGCCCTTTTGCCTCCATGAAGGCATCGACTTTGTCTATATAGCGCAGTGTGTTGTCACGTCCGAAATCCTCGGCGAGATTTTCAAATTCATAGTCATACAGAAGGACATTCCCGTATCTTCCGTGGGGTGTCCTTTTTTTCCCCTTTTCTTTAATATTTTCTTTTTTTTCTTTATATAATGTATGGTTCCCGTTTTGTGGAACGTCAGAGTCCCGATTTTCCGGAACTGTGCATTCCTGATTTACGGAACCCTCAGTATTACTGTCCGGCGGAACACTTCCCGTTTTATGGAACTGTTCCGCTTTTTCGGAGCATTGCCATTTTTCATAGTCCTTCTGAACGGCAATGACAGTAGGTCTTACGCCTGTGTTTCGCTGAATTGTCAGTACGCCGCATTCGCTGAGATGCTTTATTATTTCCGAGACATGATTTTTTGATATGCCTGTCTCCTTTTGAAGCAGTGAGAGCGGAATTTCTGCGGATTTTCGGCTGTAGCCGTATGTCATTCTTATGATATAAAGCAGTATTCTCATTTCATTGCCTGAAAATCTGAATCGGCAGACTGCCTCTAAAAGTTCATTCGCAATTCTTGTGTAGCCGTTTTCAATCTGTGGATTTGCCATAATATGCACCTCATTTCTTTATTACAGGTGTCCCTGCATAATAGGGCTGAAACGGCATACATTTCAATGCAAACCCATTGAATATTGAAAAAAGTTCATATTTTTTCTCTGTTGTGCTGTGATATCAACAGCATATTTCAGCATAATGCATAATAAAAATAAATGCGTCGGCTTGTCAGAAGTCGGCGCAATTTTTGCACAATTCAGAAAAATCTAAGCTGCATATCGTCTTCGTCAGGAAATTCGTTCAGATAGCGGAAAATCTTATTGTTGTCACACATGATGCCATGCTTTTTGCATTCACTGTACAGTATCTGCATCAGTCGGCTGCTGTTGTCACTCATACATTCGTATGACATACCATATTTTGCGATATAACGTTCTTTTATGCCTGCAAAATTTTCATCAAGCTTGCTGTAAAAATACTCCCTGTTGCCTTCCCTTAGTGTCAGACCAAATCCATAAGCAATTATTCCTTTCACATTCGCTTCATAGCAATAATTAAGCAGTCCACGCAGGTTTTCTTCCGTATCATTTATAAACGGCAAAATAGGCGTGAGCCAGACAACAGTCGGGATACCACGCTTTTTTATTTCCATGAGCACCTCAAATCTGCGATGTGTCGTGCATACATTCGGCTCTATTTTTCGGCATAATTCTTCGTCATATGTTGTCATTGTCATCTGCACCACGCATTTTGACTGGCGGTTTATGCTGTCAAGTAGGTCAATGTCCCGGAGTATCATGTCGGATTTCGTTATCAGCGTCATGCCAAATCCGTATTTATCCGCGATTTCAAGGCATTTTCGTGTGTTCTGCACTTCGGCTTCACAGTGCATATACGGATCACACATTGCACCTGTGCCTATCATGCATTTTTTGCGCTTTTTTCTGAGTGCTTCTTCAAGCAGTTCGGGAGCATTTCGCTTTACTTCGATATCCGTAAAAGCGTGGTCAATGTGATAACACAGTGAACGGCTGTCACAGTAGATACAGCCGTGTGTACATCCTCGATAGACATTCATGCCGTTTTTTGCCGAAAGTATGCCTTTTACGTCTTTATAATGCATACAGTTCCCTCACATACGCTATTTCTTTCAGCGGTTTGCCGCCAATATTATCATTAAGCACTTCATCTGTACAAACAAATCCGTTTTTCTCATAAAAGCGCCTTGCCCTAACATTATCCTCAAGAACCCACAGAAACGCCTTGTTATAGCCCGTTTCCCTGAGTTCATCACATATTGCTTCAAGCAGTAAACTGCCATAACCCATGCCTGTAAATTCGGGCAGGAAGTATATTGATACAATTTCACCCATTCCTGAAAAACATTCAAATCGTGAAGGACATATGCTTGACGTTCCGATAAGTCTGCCGTCAGCAACAGTGACAAATGATGTCATCTCATGCTTTTTCAGGTGGTTTATCCATTTCCCTTCGGCTATCCCGTCAAGGAAATCCTGCGGAATTATGCCTTTATATGCCCATTTCCAGCTTTTTTCGTAGATGGAACTTATTTCGTTAAGGTCGTCTGTTTCGTTTATCTTTCTGATTTCCATTTCTGCTCCTCCGTTTTTTTACAGATTATAGCATATTTATCTGCTTTTTGTCAAGATTGTTTCATATGTACCTCTGACAAGTTCTCCTGAACATATCGAAAGGTTTACTTTTTATACTTATAGTTATTTTTTTGTGGTTTTACAATAATTAAACGAAAGAATTTTCCCAATATATTGACAAATCACTTAAAATGTTGTACAATATATATGTAGAACTATACATATTTTGATGATTAATATTCCTAAGTTTTTCTCGGGGATTTTTTCACCATTCACATTATACACTTTTTCAAATGGAGAACTAATATGGGTAAATCAATTAGAAAAAGCATATGTTCCGCCGCAATGACTGCGTTTGTTGTTTTTATCATTATAAGCTTTTCTGTTTGCTATATATGCGTCAGAATTACAGGCAAGCAGTATCAGCAGAGCATTGCCTCTGCCGCTCTCGATTTTGCTGAAATGTCAATTAATGCTGATAAGGCAAAGGAAGCTTTTTCAACACGTAATATTTCTGATGAATATGAAAGTACGCTGAACAAACTTATGACGTATCAGGAAAATAACAGTGATACTGTCGTTCGTATCTCTCTTATTAGCTTCAGCAGCACAAAGGGCAGCTATATTTTTGATACAGGCGGCGAGAAACTCGGCTCAAAGCTTGAATATGACCACTACCTTGAATCTGTCAAGGCTGAACTTATCAACGGCAGAAATACTGTAAGCCACACAGTCAACAAGTCATATGAGATATTCAGACCTATAAGAACTGTTGACGATTCCCTCACAGGTTATATAATTGTCAAGCTTGCCAAGCCTATAGAATCAAATTATTTTTCGCTTATCGTCACTGTCTTTTCATGTTTGTTCATTCTTGCAACAGCTTTCGTCTTTTTCTTTATGACTTTTCTGCACAGACGCTTTTTCATGCCGATTCAGCATATCGCAGAAACTGCTGAATATATCTCAAATACTGAATCAGAAGGATTTGCTGCCAATGAAAATACTCTCACCTTTGAAAAGGAACGCAATGATGAGATTGGCAGACTCGGCAAGTCACTCGAAAAAATGTTCATGGATATGACAAGCGGTGAGCGAAATCTCAATCAGGCTATATATGACGCAAATCACGATGGCATGACGCACGTCTATAACAAGCGCTTTTATCACAGCATGGAGGAACAGTTCCGCAGCCTTTCCTCTATCTGCATAATCTATTTTGATGTTAATAACCTCAAACTTATGAATGATACTCTCGGTCATGAAAGCGGTGACTATGTTATCAAGCGTGCTGCTGATTATATCAGGGCTCTTGCTTCTGAAAATGATTACTGCTTCCGTACAGGCGGCGACGAATTTCTTATGATAATGACAGAATGTTCTTATCGTACTATTGACAGCATCATTGACAAGCTTGAAAGAGACTGCCCTTATATCCTGAACCGTGACGGCGATTCGGTAAAATGTGCCCTTTCTTTCGGTTACTCCTATTCAAAGGGCAGGTACAACTATGATGAACTTATCAATGAAGCTGAGGAGCGTATGTACGCTAAGAAGGCTGAATTGAAGAAAATCATGAAAATGCCTGACAGATAATGGAGGTAGCATATGTTCAAAAAGAAGAAAAAAGACTATCCGATTTTCTCGGATATGCCAGTCAGAAGAAAATTTTTACTAATTGACAGTTTATATGTTTTGTCTGTGGCGCTTGCAGTGATCATTACTCTTAAAACAATTACTGCAACAAGTACCGAAAAATATAAAAAATCAGAAAAAGCTATCATTGCTGCTTCTGAGCAGATAATGGAAATGGGCGTTGAAAGTGCTGTTTCTTTTGCCAAAAGTATATATTCCAGCGACAGCATATATGAATTTCTTGACAAGAAGTATCCTTCCTCTGCCGAATACTATGAGTCGTTCTATCCTCTGAAACAAAGTACAACTATGGGTATCTCTGATATGAACGTCATTAAAGGTTGTACTATCTATACGGATAATCCGACTATCATAGCCGGAGGAAATATCATGAAACTCAGTTCTGCTGAAGATTCTTCATGGTATAGAAATTATACCAGGCTGAACAAGCCTGTTCTCCTTGATATTGATCCGAAAACAGGAAATTTCACCCTTGTCCGCAGGCTTGATTACATTAAGCTTCACACCGGAGACAGCTTTGTATGCGTTGAGATCAATATGAAAGTACTCAGATCTTATTTTGAAAACCTCGGCTTTGACGGTGATCTTTTCATCGTAAGCGGCAGCAATATTATCTACAGCAATAATGAATCAGTTAATACGGCTGAGGATATGCATATCAGCAATGAATTCAACTGTACGACAAGAAATTACCATACTGTTGATATTCAGTATTATTCATGCGAATCCAAATCCAACTTCTTAGGACATCTTTTCAGCAATAAACTGCTTCTTGTATTAATTGTTCTGAATATTGTGCTTCTGTTCATTACCAGTCTTTCCCTCGCTCACGGCATACGTACCAGAGCAAATAATGCCATAAACGAATTTAACGAGACCGGTTCTGCCATTAATGTCAGCAATAAGAACAACGGTAAGGACGAGATCGGCAAGCTCCTTGACATTTGCGGTGTCATGTCGGAACGCCTGAATGCCAAGGGCAACGAAAATAAAATGAACAATGATACTTTGAATGAGGTGAATCAGAATTATCAGAAAATCTTTACAACTGCCCTGAAGCTTGATGCTGAACTTGCTTTGCGTGACAAATATCCTGATGTTTTCAGAAAGATCTCCGATGAGGAGATAACTCTCAACAAGGAATTCGGCTTCATCAGAAAAATTGCTAAGATACATTCGGCTACCGTTGATATCAACGTTGCTGATTCTGAAAAATACTATATCCCTGCGTGTGTACTCGCACTTATCGCAGACGACGTTTTCAGCCATTATTCAATCTGCACACTGAGAGTTACTGCTGTCAGAGGTGTTGTTACGGCTTTGTTTGAAAGTCCTGACGATCCCGAACATTCGGCAATTCTCAAACTAAGGGCTATATTTGAAGAAAATACCGTTGCTGATGAGTATGCTTTCGCAACTGACTACAGATTCAATCCTTACCTCAGATTAAAGCACTGCATGGGCGGCAATGCTGAAATATCATTCTATGACAATTCACACATCAATTTCTCTATTACATTAAGATTAAGTACTGAAAGGAGAGCATCTTATGAAAGTTAAACAAACCATTTCACTCGTCACATCAGTCATAATGCTTTTACCGCTAACAGGCTGCGGTCTTTCAAAGAAGAACGCTCAAAATGAAATAAGGGAATTCACCGGATTTTTTGCAAACCGTGGTAGCAATATCAGTCAGAATAATGAGGTACAGAAGGTCATTGCCGAAAAAACAGGCGTTATTCTTCGTGAAACATGGCTTCAGGAACAGGAAAGCGCTGAGGATATTTTCAGCGAGATGATAATGTCCAACAAGTATCCTGATTTTATCTATTCCGATTCTGATAACTGTCCGAGACTTATTCAGGAAGGTGTGTTTATCCCTATTGACAACTACTGGGACAACTATCCGAACCTGAAAAATTTCTGTTCAGAAACTGAATGGGACAGAGTTCGTGCCAAAGACGGACATATTTACTATATTCCCCTTTTCTCATCAATATGGGATCAGGAATCCACAACTATATACGGTGAAGAAGCCTTCTGGATCCAGGCTAAGGTGCTTAAATGGGCAGGATATCCTCCTCTTAAAACCCTTGATGATTACTTTGGACTTATCGAAAGCTACCTGAGTGCCCATCCTAAAGACGAAGGCGGTCAGAAAAATATCGGCTATGAGATACTTGCAAATGACGATTATTTTTTCAGTCTTGACAATGTTCCGATGTTCCTTGACGGTTATCCGAATGACGGATGCTGTATAGTTGATCCTGAAACCCATGAGGCTATTGACTATAATCGTACTGATACAGCTAAAAAATGGTTCAAAAAACTTAATGAGGAATACCAGAAAGGCATTATCGATCCTGAATGCTTTGTTATGACAACTGACCAGTATTACGAAAAAATCGCCTCAGGACGTGTTCTCGGCATGGTTGACCAGCGCTGGGTATTCAATATGGCAACTGATAACCTGCCGCCTGAATGCACGTATATCCCGTTTGGCATTACTATTGATGAGAGCGTTGAACCTCATTACCATTCACGAAATGCATTCAATGATTCCGCAGGTGTCGGTGTTTCCATAAGCTGCAACGATCCTGATGCTGCTCTTAAGTTCATCAACGACCTTCTTGATCCTGAAATTGCGCTTCTCCGTTTCTGGGGTATTGAAAATGTGGACTATCTTGTTGACGATGACGGCATCTTCTATCAGACCGACGAGATGAAGGCAAACTGGAAAAACGGTGATTACAACTATAACCACATTTGTATGTATGGTTATATGCCATACTACATGGGCATGGCTCCCGACAAGAAAAATGCCTACACTCCGTCGTTTCAGGCCGATGAATTCTATAAGCACCTGCCTGATGAAGTCAGGGAATGTCTTGAAGCCTACGGCGCAAAAACATATGTGGAGATGATGAATGAGGCTGGAGAGAATCCACCGTGGTATCCTATGTGGTCATATTCAAATTCCATTACAAGTGATACGGATTACGGCGCTGTTATGAAACAGATAGATGAACTGAAGCGTAAGGAACTTCCGATGATCGTTATGAGTCAGGATTTTGATTTTGCATGGGACAAATACATTTCGGAATATAATGACATCGACAGTCACGTCTACTTCGATGAACTGACAGCAGAAATCGAACGAAGATGTGAGAATGCGACATAATTATTTTAGGGATACCGTTATTTCTGTTGTTCATATAAACAGAATATTTACGGTATCCCGATTTTATGAGTATTGCTCCCTCAACTAATCGGAGCAACAGAATGGAGGAAATTATATGAATTTGAAAGCATCTTTGTGTGCGGCAGCGGCTATGGTCACGCTTCTCGGTACTGCACCGACTGCACTGCCTTTGCCGTCATATGCCGCATCATCCCGAACTGCATCAGCTGATGTTTCGGAGGACATCGGTCTTGTGGGAAATGTTTTCTGCATCAGCGGCAGTTCACAGGCTGACCATGCAGAACTGCAATGGGCAACTACCCTGAGCGCACAGAAGTATACCCTTTACCGTTCAGAAAACGAGCATGATTCATTCGCTCCTGTATACAGCGGCACGGGTACATCTTTTCAGGATAATGACCTGAAAATGGGAAAGACATATTATTATCAGCTTGAAGTCTCAACATCAAAAGGCACTTTCTTTTCGGAAGTGAGAGAAGTTAAACCTTGTGAAGTTTCAGGCAGTCTCAGCAAATACGACAATCAGCACGGAAGCAATCTTGTTTATGAGACAAGCGGTAAGAAATTCGGGGATAAATATTACAGCTATTCCCTGAAAAGCCATGCAGGCAAAAATGATATATACCTTGCCGAGACTACTTCAACTGACGGCGTTCATTTCGGAAATGAGCGTAATGTTGCCGATTCATCGCAGAATTCCGACCTAGCAAGCTGTAAGATAGAGTCAGTTCATATTGAGTATGCTCCGAACGGTCAGGTCGTAGTCTGGGCGCACTGGGAAAAGCCGAGCGGATACAGCGACGGCAAGGCACTTGTTATAACAGGTACTCCCGGTGGTCAGTTCAAGGTGCATCATGTCTATAATCCGCTTGATATTCAGGTTCGTGATATGGCTGTATTCTTTGACGATGACGGTACAGGCTATCTTATTGCCGCCGCCAATAAATTAGGTCAGGGTGCAAATGCAACGATATATATATTCAAAATGAACGAGGATTACAGCGGCGTTACCGAAATAGTCACAACTCTGCATGAGGATCAGTACCGTGAATTTCCGAATATGATAAAGAAAGACGGCTACTACTTCCTGTTCACTTCTCAGGCGGCTGGCTGGTATCCGTCAAGCGGCGCATATACTGTCACAAAAGACCTGTATAAGGGCTGGAGTGAACTGCGCAGTATCGGCAATACTTCAACTTTTTCCTCGCAGTCAGGCTGGATAGTCAATATGCAGGACAAAAACTACCTGATGCACGCTTACCGTTGGCTCAAAGGAAACGGCACAAGCGGCACTACCCTTTGTCCGCTGTATTTCGACAACAGCTTTGCATTTTATGACTACTGCCCGTCTTTCCGTTACAGCACCAAAACAGGTGAACTCATTCCTGTTCAGGAAGGTGAACTCCTCTCGCAGGATAAGCCTGCATCTTCCTCACTTGCTGCCAAAAACAGTGACTCTCCTGCCAAAGCTTTTGATGGTTCATATCAGTCCGCTTTTATTGCTATAGCAGATACGAAAAAGTGGCCATTCTATTTGCAGGTTGACCTGAAACAGGTGTGTGAACTTGCAAATATCCAGACTTCATGGTATATTTGCAAAGGTTCGGAGGGATACTATACATATACAGTTGAAGGCAGTATTGACGGCAAAAACTGGGAAAAAATCCTTGACCGCACCAATACTAATGATGATACGATAACCAATACCTACGGCTTCAACAGCGATATGTTAAGCGGCAAGGCTCGTTATGTCCGCCTTAATGTCAAGAATGCAACTTTGCAGAATAATCCGACTAATAACTGGTATACTCCGACTGTTTATGAGTGCAAAATTTTCGGCAAGCCGTTAAGCAGTGCAGATAGTCAGAAACCTGATGCTGAATTTGATTTTGACAAGTATTCGGCTGACGGAAGTGTTGCAGATCTGAGCGGAAACGGCAATAATATGACGCTTCACGGCAAAGCAGTACTCACTCAGGACGGTGCTCTTACCTTTGACGGCTCTGACGGAACATATGCTGAACTTCCAAACGGTTTCCTTGACGGATGCCATGATTATACCATTTCTATGGATGCCTGTTCACAGTCTGACGGCGATTTCTTCACATTCGCAACAGGTCAGGACAAGGAAAAATATGCCTTCTTCAAAATAGCAAAAGATCATTTCCGTTTCCAGACTACCGTTGATACATGGCGTGGTGAATCAGGCTTCCGCTATGACCTTGACGGCACACAATGGCATAATTACACGCTGTCAGTTAACGGCTCGGTAGGAAGGCTTTATATAGACGGAGAGCTTGTCTCGGAGACATCAGACCTTTCCACCTCCCCCTCCGATATGGGCACTTCACAGTCTCTCCTTTTCGGCAAGTCGTATTATCCTGATGACACATACTTCAACGGCAAGATAGATAACCTGAAGATCTATCGCACAGCCCTTAATGATGATGAAGTTGCAGAACTTCTCGGTCAGCAGCCTGTAACAGGCCCGATGGTGGGAGATATCAACGGCGATTTTCAGCTGAATACTGCCGATCTCGTTCTCTTACAGAAATATTTGCTTGGCAGTGAAAAAATAAATTATTCTTACAACGCCGATGTGATACCTGACGAAACAATCGACGTTTTTGACCTCATTGGATTAAGACAGATAATTTTACAGCAAGGAGCATTATAATGAAAATTTATCAGACAATCACAGACCTCATTGGCAGAACTCCCCTTCTCGAACTGCGCAGTATCGAAGAAAAATATCAGGCGAAGGCGAAAATAATCGCAAAGCTTGAATACTTCAATCCCGCAGGAAGTGCAAAAGACAGAGTTGCTATAGCAATGATAAATGACGCTGAAAAAAGCGGAATACTGAAAAAAAACAGCGTGATAATCGAGCCTACAAGCGGAAATACAGGCATAGGTCTTGCGTGTGCCGCCGCATCAATGGGATACCGTATAATTATTGTAATGCCGGATTCCATGAGCGTTGAGCGTATCAATCTTATGAAGGCATACGGCGCAGAAGTCGTTCTCACAGAGGGCGCAAAGGGCATGACAGGGGCTATTGCTAAAGCCGAGGAGCTTGCCGCAGAAATTCCTGACAGCTTTATACCTTCACAGTTCACTAATCCCTCAAATCCGTCAGCGCATTATAATACGACAGGGCCTGAAATATGGGAAGATACCGACGGAAAAGCAGATATTTTCGTTGCGGGAGTCGGCACAGGCGGTACGATAACAGGTACAGGAAAATATCTTAAATCCAAAAATCCTGATATAAAAGTGGTTGCTGTTGAACCGTCAGGCTCTCCTGTCCTCTCGGAAGGCAGGGCAGGTTCTCATGGTTTGCAGGGTATTGGTGCAGGATTTGTTCCCGATATACTGGACACTTCTGTTTATGATGAGATAATTGCCGTAAATGAGGAGGAGGCATATGCACTCGGCAGAGATATGGCACAGCATGAAGGCGTTCTTGTCGGCATTACATCAGGTGCGGCTGTATGGGCGGCAGTTCAGCTTGCAAAGCGCCCCGAAAACTATGAAAAAAATATAGTAGTTCTTCTCCCCGACTCAGGCGAGCGTTATCTTTCAACGCCAATGTTCACATAAAAAATAAAGCAGTACGGTGCTCCTGTTCAACAGGCCTGCATCAGTACTGCTTTTGCATTACGAATAGCATATATGACTATAAGATAAAAATATTGATTTTGCTATTGACTTTTTCTTATTAATCTGGTATAATATTTTATGTTGTGAGAAACAAATACAACAAAGTCAAATAGGGGTATAGCTCAGTTGGTAGAGCAGCGGTCTCCAAAACCGCGTGCCGAGGGTTCAAGTCCTTCTGCCCCTGCCAGATGTAAGCAGCAAGCTGTGTAATAGTATACAGCTTGCTGTTTTATTTTTAACTGAAAGGATAATATAAATGACACAACGCGAATACCTTGAAATACTGCATATTGCAGAACGATTAAAGGACACTCCCCGACACTGCACAACAACTAACAGAAGAACCGAAAGTGTAGCCGAACATAGCTGGAGAGTATCTCTTATGGCATTTTTATTACGTGATGAATATCCTGAACTTGATATTGACCGTGTTATTGCTATGTGCCTGATTCATGATATTGGAGAATGTTTCACAGGTGATATACCGACATTTGTCAAAACAGACTCTGACAGAACAATGGAAGATGAACTGCTGAATGAGTGGGTAAATTCACTTCCTGACGGCATTTCAAAGAGAATGGCTTTGCTTTATGAAGAAATGGAAGCACAGCAGACATCCGAAGCCAAACTTTACAAAGCACTTGATAAGCTTGAAGCTTTAATTCAGCACAACGAATCACCGCTTGATACATGGGCTGAAAATGAATATGAACTTAACAAAACCTATGCATTCAATGCTGTGGAATTTTCTTCATGGCTTACAGAACTAAGGAATGAGATACTGAAAGATACTGTTGACAAGATAAATAAAGGGCATCTCTAAATAAAACCTGTCTTCACAAGATAGAGCAATATCTTTGTGAAGACAGGTTTTTTTATACAATTTTTTCAGTATGCACGGAAGAAGATGTTTCAGGTTCAGTTTCTGCGGATGTTGTTTTGGAAGTTTCTTTTGGTGCTGTAGTTTCAGCGTTTTCTTTTGTCGCAGTTGTTTCGGCAGCTTTAGATTTATCATCCGTGTAAACAGCAGTCAGAATGATATTTTCTTCAGCGACGAAACTGTATTTCTGTGACGAGCTTACTTCTTTTCCATTGCATTCCCAGTGTGAGAATTTCTTGCCGTCAATGTCAGGAGCTTCAACTTCCGCATTTGTATTTTCCTCATAGACAGTTTTAGACTTTGTGCCGTTGATATTGACAAACACCTCACAGGTCTTGGAAATTCGCCATACAGCAGCAACCGAGCCTTTAAAATCGCCGATGCCTGTTGCCGTGAGCATATGCTGACCTGCCTCCTGCGCTGATTTTCCGCTGAGTTTATAGTCAGTACCTTCTTTGAGAGTTTTGTCTCCCATGACGATTTTGCATGATGTTGTATGCGGCTTGCCGTCGTATGCGAAAGCAATGGCATCAACATAAATCACGGCATCGGAAATATCTGTTTTCTTGTCTTTTTCATCTTTTGATTCAGTAGTTTTTTCAGGCTCACTTTTTTCCGTGTCCTTATTTTTTTCAGTTGTTTTCTCAGACTTTGTTTCGGATTTTATTTCTGCAAATTCAAGCTTATTATCCTTTGCATATTTTTCTGCTGTACTGTCAGCAGTTCCGCATATCGTAAGTTCTTTTGCATCTGACGAAAAAGCGTTCTTTGAAATTTCGGCATCAGCATTCATAATAGTAACTTTTTCCAGCTTAATGCATTCAGCAAATGCATTTTCACTGATTTTGCTGATGTTTTCGTTCAGAATAATGTCTTTCAGATTTGTACATCCGTCAAATGCGCCGCTTCCTATCGCAGTTATTTTGACACCGTTTATTTCCTGCGGAATATTGGCAGAATATGCAGTTTTATCATATGCTTCGATGGTATATCCCTTATCATCTCCGCTTACTGCAATATATCCCGATTTATTTTCAATTTCAATGAAATCACAGCCGCATTTTCTTGCAGCCTGTTCAGCAGAACTGCCCTTTATGCCGTAAATTACGCTGAGATTAGGACATTCTGTAAATGCATCATCTGAAATTGAAAGCTTGCTGTCAGCAATAGTGACGGATCTTAATGCAGTACAGCCCATGAGGTCAGATTTTCTGAGTTTGCTCATGTTTTCGGGAATTACTGCATCTATAGTACTTTCATCGTTCCATGAAGTAAAGCCGATATTGTCAAGGCATACGAATTTCAGTCCGTTTTCTGATGCATAGGTCTGGGCTGTACTTCCGCCGTATCCTCTTATCTCCTCCAGTCTGTTGCAGTCTCCGAAAGGCTTGTCGAATTCCACATCAGGCGAAAGAACAGTGACCGTTCTCAGGTCAGAGCAATCGGCAAAAGTGTCTTTTGTTATTTTCTGTACTGTATCTTTGCCGACTTTATCAGGTATAGTGATAGCTGTGATATCCTTGCTGAGACATACAAGATCTCCCGATTTTACTGAGTAAACCGCAGTATCCGAGGTCTGTCCGCTTGTATTGACAAATCTGATATTTTTCTCAGCGGCGAATTTTTCGGCATAACTTCCCTGTTCACCGTATATAGTTATATTATATCCTGACAGATCATCTGAACACTCAATGCTCTTTATACTTGACGGGATATCAAATGATACACTGACAATTTCAGGGCAGAATTTTTCAGGGAAACCCTCAATTTTTTCTATTGTACTGCCGTCATTTTCCTGCGGTATGGAAATTCTGTATTTATAGTTGAATTCGCCCATGTTTTCAAGTCCGCAGACGGTATTTTTCTCTTTTTTCTTGTCAGATGATGAGAATTCAAATTTCGGGATATTACCGGAAATCTCTTCAAATTCAAAGCCGTTATCCTCTGCAAATTTCTCAGCGGCACTGCCTGTCATACCTTTGATTTTTATATTTTTCTTTTTGTCCTTATCGCATACAACAGCTTTTTCGCCGATATCTGTCACGGTTTTGGGAATAGTAATTTCAATCTTTTTGTCTGATGTATAGTGGATCGCCTCATCACTTATTGCAGTAACGCATCTGTTATCGATATTAGACATGATTTCAACAGACTGATTATCTTTGAGATAAGCATCAAGAGAAATTATTTCCGCATTGCTGTTGTAAAGCGCATACTGAATACCGTCAGGGACTTCTTCCAAATTAGCAGAACAGAAAGCTATTTTTTTATCTTTGGCATATTCCTGAGCAAAACTGCCATTTTTTCCGATGATTACCGCAGGCTCTTTTTCGGTAATGATATCCTTGACATTTTCAGGAATATTCAAGCAGATTTTTTCATCTTCAATATTTTCAAGGCTTATTCCGCAGACAGTCTCGCCGTACATTTCAGACGGAACGGAAACAGTTCTGTCAAATAAAGCCGAAGCAACGGCATACAGCATTTTATCGCTGTCAGGCTTGTCATTGCGGTAAATATAGTGAAAATATGCTTCATCAGGCAGACCTGCATATCTGAAACGGCACTTGTTTTTGGAGGCGAATTCCTGAGCGGCACTTCCCTCTCCGCCGTATATGCACAGTCCGCTCAAACTGCCGTCAATGCCTATTTTAGCCACGCTGTCAGGGATAACGATACTTTTTATGCTGTCAGATTTTATATCAATATCGATTTCCGTTACTGCTTTTCCTTCAATTGTATCGGGTATAACGATATCGGATACAATGCCATTTACGCCTTTGATTTTCACACTGTCTGATTTTACTTCATAGTCAAGGTTCTTTGCAGAGATATCCACAAATTTTACTTTCATTTCTTCTGCAAGGCTTTCGGCAAAACTTCCTGACACGCCGTATATCGTTTCAAGTGTTGATGCTCCTATAAATCGCTTTGAAGCGGCATTGTCACTGAATCCTGTCACGGTATCGGGTATGGTAATAGTGCGGACATACGGCGACATAAGATATCTGTTTATCTTTTTGACAGGAAGTCCCTGCCATTCAGACGGGATAACGATATCCGAATCTGCCGAAATTATATTTGCCTCTGCGCCGCCCGAGTACATTTTGAACGAACAGCCGCAGTCCGGACAATTAATAGGAATGAACTTCAGAGAATTTCTGTATGCAAATTTCTGTGCTGTACTGCCGGCGTAACCGCAAATTGTTACTTTGCCCTCGGCTGTGAATTCAGAGAGGTCAATACTGCCGTTTTCGATTCTGAGCGTGACATTGTTTTCAGCTTTGAATTTGCCGCTTAATGAAGCAGCATATTTCCCGTTGATCTCGGCAGGGATAACATATTCACTTGTTTTTGCATCTGTTTTTATTCCCGTTATATCAACAAAACCGTCATTTTCCGACACTTCAAGATATGACGAATGATCGGGTATCTCCGTAAAGCATACACCGTATTCCTTTGCGGCATCAAATGCACAGCTTTTTTTTGAACCGCAAATCTGCATAAGCGAGTCTGTATCCTCGATTTCAAGTTCTTCAAGGGTATCAGGAACAGTTACAGAAATTATTTTGTTTGCGGCAGATTTTTTTTCATCGGTTTTTGTTTTTTCATTAGCTTTGAAAACGGCTTTTTTCACAGGCTTACCGTTGTATTCCGCAGGTATTTCCACAAAGCCGCTTGTGCCGTTATATGCTGTAATTTCGGCGTATTTGTCATTTTCGTCAAAGCTGAATTCACCGTCTGAATTGTTGCTTTTATCAGGCGTACTGCCTTTGACCTGCAGAGCGGCATTTGCAGTGGATATGTTCTGCGGCTTGTCAGCGCCGTTAAGCGATGCTGCTGAAAATACAATAAGTAAAGATGATAATAATACTAATGTTTTATTGTGATGTTTCATGATATTCTCCTGTTATTCAATTATTTGCTGTTATTTTTATGGGAAATATGCAGTCTGTCCTTCCATAAGCCGGGTACGTCAGTTTTTCCGCCATTCACTACGCAGTCAAGGCACGGATTCTTGTTGGATTTGAGAATGCCGAGTTTATACGGACATTCCCTGCATTTTATGATTTTTTTAAGTCCGTACATGATATTCCTCCTTTTTCACTAAAGGTTACCTAAAAATATAATTATATACTACCATATATTCAAAAGATAATCAATGATTTTTGTGCTTTTTTAATAAAAAACGGCAGCTTTTTTCCTTTTCATACAATTTAAACACAGCATACTTGTTTATTATCACAACATCGGAATATAATACTATTCCTGCGATATCATGTGTTTTTTCAGTGAAACAAGAAAAACCGTACCCTCATTCGGCTTGCTGGTGACATAGATATGACCGCCGCACCTGTCAATTATCTCCTTGCAGAGAGCAAGACCGAGACCGTTTCCCTGAGACTGACGAGAAGTGTCAGCCTGATAGAACTTGTCAAAGATATGCCGCTGCTGTTCTTCGGTCATTCCGATGCCCTCATCGCTGATATAAACCTTGAAATGGTGCTCCGATTCCTCAATATTGACCGTTACAGTCTTTCCTTCGTCGGAAAATTTAATGGCATTGCTGAGAATATTGAGCCATACCTGAAACAGCAGAGAACGCTGTCCTGTATAGATTTTCTCAGGCAGGTCAAGGTCAAATCCGATATTCTTGCCGCTCCATTTCGGTTCAAGCATAACAATAGCCTCCCTGAGCTGTTCGTCAAGCCTGTATTCCTCAGGTGTCGCCATGACCGTCTGATTTTCAAGCTTGGATAGTCTCAGGATATTGTCTGTCAGGTCATTCAGTTTCTCAATGCTGAAAAAAGCTTTGGATATGTACTGACTGCGTTCATTTTCCGAAAGTGAACTGTCCTGCAAAAGCATCAGATAGCCGTTCAGCGCTGAAAGAGGGGTTTTGAATTCATGTGAAACATTGGCAATAAAGTCATTTCTTATCATTTCAACTGAATTGAGTTCCTGCGCCATATAGTTGAAGCTGTCAACAGTTTCGGCGAGTTCGGCAACTTTACCGTCATATTCAAGGCGGACACTGTAATCTCCCTCGGCGATCTTTTTTGAAGCACTGCTTAGTCTGCGAAGCGGATTGAATACCTTCCAGACTGCAAAATACGAAACGGCGAGCGCAAGTACATAACAAAGCGTATATAATACAAATGTAAAGAATGCAGGGTGAGCCTTTTCAAAAATGTTGAAGCCAAGTCTCCTTACAGCAGCAGATATCCCCCAGAAAAACAGAATTACAAGTATTGTTGTTGTCAGAAACGACAGCGTAAGGCGGTGTATCATTCTCCTGTATTTTTTGATGTTTTTCTTATCAGTTTCATTCTTCATTCTTTACCACCCTGTAGCCGAGTCCACGGATCGTAACTATGCGGAAATCGGGATTATTCCTGAATTTCTCTCTAAGACGGCTTATGTGAACGTCAAGTGTATGTGAGTCGGAGATGTCCTCGAATCCCCACACGTCGTCAAGAAGCTGCTGACGGGTGAATATCTGTCCGGGATATGAGATGAGCTTGTAGAGAAGCATGAACTCTTTCTGCGGAAGTATCTGAACACCATTGGCATCCGTCACTGACCATGTGCTGTATTCAAGTGTTGTACCGCCGAATGTCAGCTTTTTTTCACTGGCACTTTTCACACGCCGCAGAAGTGCATTGATTCGCAGTATCATCTCATTGAGGTCTATCGGTTTCACCATATAGTCATCCGCACCTGCATTGAAGCCTGTTTCTTTATCCGAAATATCGCCTTTTGCGGTGATAATGAGTACAGGCGTTTCAACTCTGCATTCTCTGAGTTCCCTTACCAAGTCGAAACCGCTGCGTCCCGGCATCATGACATCCGAAATTATCAGGTCTATGTATTCTTTATCAAGTACATCAAGGGCGATATCTGCATTTTCAGCCTGAAACGGTGTAAAATTATTCTTTTCAAGTGTACGGCAGAACAGCTCACGCAAATCTCTGTCGTCCTCGATAACAAGTATTCTGAACATTTTTCAAGCCTCCTTTTCAAATATTATAACATATTCGGAATTGGAATTCAATAGCAATGATTTGCAGTCGTATTCTTCGGCACAGACCGACGGAAAAACTTTAGCTCATAAAAGTAATACTTCATCTGTATACAATATATACAATATGCAGACGAATTTTTTGTTGAGATTAAATTGAGAATACAGGTTTATTATATATAAATAGGCTGAATATCAGCCGGAAAAAATAAAAAAAGGAGATCTATATGAGCCATTCAGACATCACGCCATACATTCAGAAGCTTGCTTCAGTATCTGACAGCAATAACAATATAACACCTGATATGTATGCAACAAACCACGTTTACAGGGGACTCCGAGACCTTAACGGCAACGGTGTGGTAACGGGTTTGACTGAAATTTCACGAATCAAAGCCAAGGAAAAAGACAAGGACGGCAACGATATCCCATGTGAAGGACAGCTTTACTTCCGTGGCATCAATATCCGTGACCTTGTTGCAGGCTTCACCGCTGACAACCGTTTCGGATTTGAGGAGATAATTTATCTTCTTCTCTTTTCAAAACTGCCTGATGCAGAACAGCTTGCCGATTTCAGGAAGTATTTAGCCGATATCAGGACACTTCCCGATTCATTCACCCGTGACATGATACTCAAAGCACCGGGCAAAGACATGATGAATATGCTTTCACGTACTGTTCTTGCACTCTATGCCTATGACGAAAATCCGGATGATATCTCAACCGCAAACGTTCTTCGTCAGTGTATGCATCTTATTTCCGTATTTCCTATGCTTGCGGTCTACGGATACCGTTCATACAGACACTATCATCTTGGAAAAAGTCTGCTTATCAGGAATCCTGATCCTGAACTTTCAACATCCGAAAATATTCTGCGTATGCTTAGAAACAACGGCAAATACACTGAAACAGAGGCAAAGATACTCGATCTTGCCCTCGTTCTCCATGCAGAACACGGCGGCGGCAACAATTCCGCATTCACCACTCATGTTGTAACTTCATCGGGCACTGATACATATTCTGCTATTGCCGCAGCTCTCGGCTCTCTCAAAGGCCCACGCCACGGCGGTGCGAATATCAAGGTAGTCAGAATGTTCGAGGATATGAAGAAAAATGTCAATACTGCGGACAGGGGCGCTGTAAAGGATTACCTTGTCAAGCTGCTTGACAAGGAGGCTTTTGATAAGGCTGGTCTTATCTACGGTATGGGCCATGCTGTATACTCAAAATCCGATCCGAGAGCGGATATTCTCAAAAACTGCGCAAAAACACTTGCCGCAGAAAAGGATATGAACGAAGAATTTGCTTTATTTGAGTATGTCTCAAAAACAGCTTCCGAGCTTATTTCTGAAAAGCGTAAGATGTACAAGGGCGTTAGCGCAAATGTTGACTTCTATTCAGGCATGATCTATCAGATGCTTGACCTGCCGTGTGAGCTTTATACGCCAATATTCGCTATTTCACGTATTGCAGGCTGGAGTGCTCACCGTATCGAGGAGATACAGAATGCAGGCAAGATAATTCGTCCTGCATATACCTGCGTTAAGGCTGAAACACCGTATATACCTATGGATAAGCGATAAATTTGCTGTTCCGCACAGACCAGTCAACTGTGCTGAAATAAATGCGGCTGTATAATGTCGTGCATGAATCTGACAACAGGTTCAGACAATATCATTGGAGGGAAAAATATGCTTGAATTAAAAGAGATCAAGAAAAATTACCTTACAGGCGAGAATACTGTCTACGCTCTGAAGGGTATCGACCTGAAATTCCGCAGTTCCGAGTTCGTGTCGATTCTCGGCCCGTCAGGCTGCGGCAAGACCACAATGCTGAATATTATCGGCGGTCTTGACAAATACACCGAGGGCGACCTCATCATCAACGGACGTTCCACCAAGGACTTTAAAGACCGTGACTGGGACTCCTACAGAAACCACTCTATCGGCTTTGTTTTCCAGAGCTATAACCTCATTCCTCACCAGACAGTTCTCCAGAATGTTGAACTTGCACTTACTCTTTCGGGTGTTTCCAAGTCGGAGCGCAGAGAACGTGCCAAAAAGGCTCTTGAAGAAGTTGGTCTCGGCAATCAGTTCAACAAAAAGCCGTCGGAAATGTCAGGCGGCCAGATGCAGAGAGTTGCTATCGCCCGTGCTATCGTAAATAATCCTGATATTATCCTCGCTGATGAGCCTACAGGCGCTCTTGATACCACAACAAGTGTGCAGGTTATGGATATTCTGAAAAAAATCGCTGAAAACCGCCTTGTTATCATGGTAACTCACAACCCTGAACTTGCCCAGCAGTATTCAACACGTATCATTAAGATGCTTGACGGCGTTATTCAGGAGGATTCCAAGCCGCTTACAGAGAAAGAGATACAGATAGAAACTGTACGTGACAAGACCGTTCAGGAGGAAAGCAAGGAAAAGAAGAAAAAGCCGTCGATGTCATTTGCTACATCACTTGGACTTTCGCTTAAAAACCTGTTCACCAAAAAGGGCAGAACAATGCTTACCTCTTTTGCCGGAAGTATCGGTATCATCGGTATTGCTCTTATCTACGCCGTTTCTCAGGGCTTCCAGAACTATATCGATGCTATTCAGGAGGAAACGCTCTCCTCATATCCTCTGACCATTCAGCATACAAGCACGGATCTTTCGTCTATCATGGAAACTTTCATGAATATGTCAGAGGATTCTTCTGAACACGAAAAAGATGCTATATATAAGAGATCAGCCGTTTATGAGATAGTTAATGCATTCAATAATCTTGAAACAACTGAAAATGACCTGAAATCCTTCAAGTCATTCATTGAAGACAAGAGAAATGACGAAAATTCTCCTCTTGTTGATGCGCTCAGCGGCGTTCAGTATTCTTATGATTACGATATGCTCGTTTACACAAAGAATGTTGACGGAAATATAATCATATCCGATACAGAGGAGCTTATGTCAGACCTTATTGCAGAGACCATGAATATCGATATGGAGGCTATGTCAAACATGGGCGGCAATTCAAACATGATGGGCGGCGGCATGATGTCAAATAATATGTCTCCCGGACTGTGGCAGGAAATGCTCTCAGGCAACGACGGCTCACCTGTCAGCCCGCTTCTTGAAAAGCAGTATGACGTGGTTTACGGCTCATGGCCGAACAGCTATGACGAAATAGTTCTCGTTCTCGACTCAAACAACGAACTCAACGATATGGCACTCTATGCTCTCGGTCTTGAACCGAAGGAGGATATCGACAAGATCATGAATGCCGCAGTAAACGGCGCAGACCTTGAAAATGACGGTCAGCAGAAATGGTCTTATGAGGAAATATGCAGCAGAGATTACAAGATCGTGCTTAATTCCGACTGTTACAGCTATGATGAAAAAACAGGCCTTTATAATGACCTCAGAGACAGCGATGCAGGTCTTGCATATCTTTATGACAACGGCATACAGGTAAAGGTTACAGGTATCATCAGACCTAACGAGGATGCATCCGTTGCAATGCTCACAGGTGCTATCGGCTATACAAAGGCACTTACAGAATATATCATTGAAAATACACATGAATCCGATGTTATTAATGCTCAGCTTGAAAAGCCTGAACTTGATGTTATAACAGGTCTTCCGTTCAAATCAAATACAGGTACTCTTGACAATGCACAGAAAGAAACTGATTTCAGAAATTACGTAGATGCAATGAACAAGAATGACAAAACAGAAATGTACTCAAAAATCATGATGATACCTTCTGAAAAGGATCTCGCAGCTATGACAGCAGATGCTCTTAAAGGCGTAAAGCGTGAGGACATGGAAACTGCAATGCTTCAGATGATGACTCAGCAGATGAATATGAGTGAGGATGACGTAAAGGGCTACATCGAAAAAATGACAGACGAGGAAATAACAGAAATGTACACAATGGGCGTTCAGGAACAGGTCAAAGCCCAGTATGCTCAACAGGCAGCACAGCAGCTTGCAGCACTCAAACCTGACGAAATGCTTAAAGCGTTCGATCAGCTTATGAAGTCAATGTCAACTGATGACTGTGCATATTATTACGATCAGGTAATGGAATTCTCAGACTCAACATATGAGGATAACCTCAGAAATATGGGTTATATCGATATTGATGAGCCATTCACAGTAAACCTTTATGCTTCATCATTTGAGAATAAAGACGTTATTGAGGACGTTATCAAGGAATACAATGACAGCAAGGACGAACTTGAACAGATAAAGTATACCGACTATGTTGGACTTATGATGAGCGGTATCACAACTATCATCAATGCTATAACATATGTTCTTATTGCATTCGTAAGCATCTCGCTTATTGTTTCATCGATCATGATAGGCGTAATCACGCTTATATCCGTTCAGGAACGTACAAAGGAAATTGGTATTCTCCGTGCTATCGGTGCATCAAAGCGCAACGTCAGCAATATGTTCAATGCCGAAACAATGCTCATAGGCTTCTCGGCAGGACTTCTCGGCGTTGTGGTATCATGGCTGCTCACATTCCCTATCAATGCTATCATTCAGGGACTTACAGGCATCACAAACCTCAAGGCAACACTTCCGATAGCCGCTGCAATAATACTCATTGCAATAAGCGTGCTTCTCACACTTATCTCAGGTATTATCCCGTCAAGAAGCGCAGCAAAGAAAGATCCTGTCGTAGCACTCAGAACAGAATAAAAAATAGCTGCTTAAACAGCTATTAAAAGAGGGAGAACCTTTGAATGGGTTCTCCCTTTAAGTTTTATTTTTAGTCTTTTATACCAAGAAGGATTTTCTGTATCTGGAGAGCATCAGAGTTTGTGATGCCGCTGCCCTTTTCATAGATATCGCCGTTTTTCTGTCCACGTTCCGTGATATGTGACTTATCCGTACCGTTAATTCCGTACTTGTCAGGATTTGCAAGTGACTGCATGATGAGCACTACGTCAGCCATATTTACCTGTTCGTCGCAGTTTGCATCGCCGTCAAGATCAACAGTATCACCTGTGCCTTCGTACATTGTGATATTTTCTGCACCCGGAATCGAACTTAATAATAATGCATCACGATATTTTTCGGAAACAATGAATGTCATCATATAATAGTCATTGTCTCTGAGTTCCTTTATTGCTTTGACCGAAGAAAGTTCGGAATAATCTTTGAAATGCTTTATTAAAATATCGCCGAAAGCAGTTTTCTCATAAAGGTCGGCGCTTATGAAGTCAATTTTCTCGTTTGTATTAAAATCATAAACAGATAACTCCTCAAAATCATCCATGGTCTGACTTGCCATTTCAACTTCTATTTCCTTAAAGCCGCCGTCTTTGTCAAAAGAGAATGTTATCTCTTTCTGTACCAATTCAGATGAATCTGAATTTAAAGGTGCTTCAACATAAAGAGTATATGTTATTCCGGGTTTCAGTCCGTCAACGTACTGGATATCATAGATATGCTCAACTATCCAGCTTGACCTCTCTGCGGGCATCTCAGAACCCGAATGTTCAAACAGGGTTGCTTTAGCACCGACATAACCAAGCTTGTCGAATGCATCAACAATGCTGAATTTAGCGGCACAGCCCTTGAAACGCTTGGTTGAGTCTTTTTTGTAAGCCTTGCATACTATCTCTTTTTCGTTCTCGTCTTTATCAAAGTTGAAGGAATATACCTGGTCATCATATTCTTCAGGGAAGTCGGCAAAAATTCCGTATACTGAGTTTAAAAGAAAGATAAGTTCCTTGAATTCAGCCTCGCCATTGTCATTAGCGATAGTTTCGTTAACAAAGACAGGGTGACCTGTCGGCTCTGTAATAAGTCTTGTTTTTACGCCCTTGATAGCCTCGCCTGTATCGCCGTCAACGAATTTTATCTTAGCGATGCGGTTTTCATCCTTTTGTACCAGAGGGAAATATGCGGTGTTGGCATCATCTGCATTAATAATAATGTCATCGATTGGCTTATATCCCTCGGGAACAGTAACTTTTATTCTGTAATATGCATCTTTACTGATGTCCTTATCAAGAGTGAGCTTCTGTTGAGCATATATGCGCTGTTTCCATTCGGATATCAGTGTTTCCCTGTTGCCGTCAACGAGAGACAGGCTCATACCCAGTTCAATATCAGCATAATCTTTAATTGCTTCTACAAACTGTACTGAATAATTATAGCTGTTCTGCATTGCTTCAAGAACGACATCCTGTTCCTTTGAGTTTTCATCAACTTTGAACCAGTACTTCAATACATTTTCTCCGTTATTGAGATTTACCATTACACTGTACCAGCCGTCACCTGCGACAGGAATAAGATTGTCTATCTTTTTAACGGGTTCATCTTTGAGCGACCATGATGCGATCTCATATTCATCATCATAATAAAGCCACACCTGACCGTTCTTAACAGGTTCTTTTGTTTCAGGATCAATAACTGAAATGCTGACATCGCATCCGTCTGTATGTTTAAGCGGAATATTGATTTGTGTATTTTCATGTTCGTATATAAATATTTCCTGTGAGTCTACAGGTTCATAGCCTTCAGGAACTACCGCACTAAGATAATAGCCTTGTTTTGCAGAGGTCACACCTGTTGTCACAACAGAGTAGACCGGTTCGCTTGTTGATGTCCATTCATCAATATCCCATGTCGGGCCATCCTCTATAAACTGACCGTCATCATCCTTTGAACCGCATATGACCTTTGCCTTGACACCGTTTACAGGCTTATGTGTAAGTTCATCATAAAATCTGATATTGGCGGTATTTCCTTGCTGAGTTATTACCGGATTGCTGTCTGTTTTATAGCATTTAACCACTATCTCCTGCGGCTCGTCACTTCTCTCCATATTGAACATGATGCCGTATGTTCCGCCGCCGTAATCGTTGATAGGACATTTTACATCAATGGAATATACGGAACCGCCTGTAAGGCGTGGCAGACCTTCGATAGTCTTTTCGGGATAATCAGTCGTATTCCACTGCCATTCAGCAAGACACAGGCTTGTTCCGTTTGCATTCTTCTGAAGAGCACATTCAGCGGCCTGTATCGGTTCACCTGTTTCGCCGTCAACGACTTTGAATATGGCTGTGTACGTTTTCTCCTCAGGAGGTTCGGAAACTATCTGTGTTTCTCCGTTGTCTGCGGCATAGCAGACAGAACCTGCGCCGACCGATATCGGCAGAATTGTTGTGATAGCAGCTAAAACTGCCAGTGTTCTTTTTAAAGTGTTCATGGTTTGACACCCTCCCTATAAAATTCAAGTATGTATCCTGAAGGTATTTCATAAATCCCCAAATCAGACATACTGTTACTATCTATATTATTATAAATATTACAATATTTCAAGCAAGAATTGTGAATATGATAAAAGCGTTAACTATATATCAAATTCGTATTAATCAACAGCAGCTTTTTGTAAGCTATGGCATTTTTTATAAGATGCTATTAATTCCTGACATGATTTTTGTTTTTTTAGCATATATATTGACATCAAAATGCTGTATAATCCGAATCAGATTATACTATTTGTATTTTGAATACAACGTGTTATATCAAAATGCTGTAATACCAGTAGTTGAAGATGAATAAAATGTAAAATTTAGATAAGGTACTTGAAATATTGATAAACACATGGTATAATATGTTCATACAGTAAAAACTGTACAAAATGTCACATTAACAGACACTATAATTGTTCAGAGGAGATGATTAGAAGAATGGATTCAAATAATTACATCAAATCAGGATGATAGAACAAAATATAGCATAACGCATCAGTCACAGCAATGTGCCTGCGGATAATTGCAGGTGTCCGCAGTGCCGCCGTCCGGCATAGTTACGAAAATAGGCATTCGTTTCATGAAAGATTAAGGCACTTTCATTTTGCCGGCAAAGTTATTACAAGATGCAGTATGCCGAATACAGGGGAAAAAACAGAAAGTTAAGCCGATAAAAATACACAGGCAACGCAGAGATAAAAACGGCATTTTTCACGGTATATGACAAAAAGATATAAACGACAGCCTTCCCGACCTGTCACCAGTGTCAACTGACTGAACGGAAAAAGTCAGATATACCGACCGAACTTGCTCAGAACATTTTAATTGTTACAGTTTACGCTACACCAACACTTATATCCGATATACCCAACTCTGTACTTTCTGAAAAGAGCGATTAAATACATTGACGGATATCAGAAATATAAATACAAGTGATATCCAAAAACTGCTTGGAACCGAAAAAATGAAGCAGTTCCCGAAAATGAGATATTCCTCCTAATAAAAAGCGACAATTCGGCGTTTATGCAGGACTCGCCGATATGCCGCATGATATCTCAGATATTTTGCAAAGACAGATAAAGTGAAAAATGAAGAAAATTGGAAAAGGCGGACAATGCAGGTGTCCGCCTTTTGCTTTATTTCCATATAACAAGCAGTCCTGTATCATAATTAATGAGTACGCCCTTATACAGCACTGCATTTTTCAGGTCATCTTTGATATTTGCCTCGTTGCGTATCTGATTAAACACATACATAGGCAGATTTTTCGGCACTTTATCACCAAGGATATCATAATATACCCCACGGTTTTCCGTAAAGAAATTTTCGCTTTTTACAGAAACCTTTTCTGCAATCTTAGTCAGATTTTCAAAGTTTGTCCTCAGCACCAGACATGCGAGAGGCAGATATTCCTTACCTCCGCTTTTTCCTTCGGTAAGGAAGTAGTAATCCTTTGACTCTGACGGAAGTGTTTCAGGAAGTATTTCCTGCGCTTCTGGTTTTACTCCTGCAACATATATGAAGCGCTTCAGTTCATACATTGATTTATCACGCTTGAAGTTCATGCTTACGAGCGGAACTGCTAATGCAAGCGCAAAAAACGCTATTCCAAGAGTACGCACTGCCCAGAGGGCGGTTGCGGCAGATTTATTTGTATGGGATTTGGGGTAAAGCAACAAAGTACCTGCAACATATATAATGTAACCCATACCTGCCAGTATTGCAGACAATTTCAGTACTTTTGAAAACAGAAAGACACTTACTGCCAACGCAACAAGCGGACACCCGAAAATGAAGCATTTGTCGGCAGTCAGAAAGCTTTTCTTTCCTTTTTTATCATCAGGAACCAGTATGTCACTGTCAGCAAATCTGTCAATTTCAGAATCATAAATGCTCATTTGCTATTCCTCATTTATCATTTATTTTTCAGTCAGACGAGCATATTACATAATCATTCAATCTGTCCGACTTAAATCCAATAACGATTATAGCACATTTGACCAAAAATGTCAACATTTTACTGCCAACTCAAACAATAAAATTTATAAGCGGATGATTTTTGTGGATATTTGTTCTCTGAAGCGTGTATCATGCTCAACAAAAAGCATGGTTGGCTGATTGACAGTTAATAATTTTTCTATTTGCATACGTGAGAAAACATCAATGTAATTCAGCGGCTCGTCCCAGACATACAGGTGCGCAGGCGTAAGCATACTTGCGGCGATAAGAACTTTTTTCTTCTGTCCTTCGGAATAATCCTCCATTTTCTTTTCAAACTGAACACGTTCAAAATCAAGCTGACGCAGAACTGTACAGAACAGACTTCTGTCTATACTGCATTTTTCGCAGAATTCAGTAATACTGCCTTTAAGGTGCGAGGTATCCTGATTGACATATGAAATGATAAGCCCTGATGCAGTTTCGCAAGTGCCGCTTTCTGTAAAGTCAAAATCGTTTATTTTCATGCCGCAGCTTTGAAGTATCCTTTTTATCATAGTAGATTTTCCGCATCCGTTGCCGCCGTGAAGTGCAACTCTGTCCCCTTTTCTGATGTCAAACGTCAGTCCGCTGAAAACAGGATTGCCTGCACCGTTGTATGTGAGACTGTAATCTCTGACATTGATAAGGATATTCTTATGGTGAACAAGCGGAACAAGTTTCAGGTCGGCGGTACGCTCTATATCTTTAAGCAGTCCTTCTTTTTCTTCGATTTCGGCATCAATGCGCTTTTCGATATTTTTCACACGGCTCTGCATTTTTTTGGTTTTAGCGCCGATAAACGCACGGGTGCTGATGCATCTGTCATGCTCCTTGATTGGATCGAAGCCGATTTTAGTCCGTTCATTCTTATCCGCCCACTCAGCAGTACGTTCAGCCGCCTGTCTGAGTTTTTTTATTTCTTTGCGATGTTTTTCATTTTCAGCGGCGGCAAAATTGTCGCTGCGCTGTTTGTTTTCCCACCAGCTTGAAAAATTTCCGTTCTGTACATCAATTGTCCTGCGGTTGAGTACAAGAACATGGTCAATGCAGTCATCAAGAAGGTCACGGTCGTGCGATACAAGAATAAATCCCTTCTTTGATGCAAGATATTTTCTGACGATATCACGGGCATTCTGGTCAAGATGATTTGTAGGTTCATCGATGAGCAGAAACTCATTTTCGCCCGAAAACAAAAGCGCAAGCAATACCTTTGTACGTTCTCCGTGACTGAGTGTACTAAACTTCCTGTATAGGATATCGGCGGTTTCATCAAGCTGTTCAAGCTCAATTATCATTCGCCAAATTTCGCATCCCGGCTTTAATTCTTCGGCAAATTCTGCGGTTGTCTGCTCTTTCTGTTCATCTGTAAGCTGATACGGAAAGTATTCAAAACGTGTTGATGATGATATACTGCCGCTGTACTGCATTTCACCGAGCAGCAGTTTCAGGAATGTAGTTTTTCCCTTGCCGTTTCTGCCTATGAAGCCGAGTTTCCAGTTTGTATCGATAGAAAACGAGGCGTTTTCAAATATATTATCGGAACTCCCATCGTAATTGAAAGTTAAATTTGCAACATTTATCTGTGACATATGCATTCCTCCTTTTGGATATAAAAAAGAACCGTTTGCTGCCAAACAGTTCATTACATAATCATAACCTCAGAAGCGACAATGCACCAATCGCCGAACAGATATAAAAATACACGCAAAAAAGAGGTTATGAGAACATAATCCACTTTTGGCAACATGATAAAGCAGTAAGAGAATTCTCCGACTGCAAACGTTTATTCATGTAATCAAAAGTAAATTATCTTCTCATCCTGACACTCCTTTTTACGTGTTTTTAAAATTATATCATATCTTCCGGTATTTGTCAAGGATTTTTCAGACAGAAACTTTAGAGGTGCCCTTTAAAAATATCTTCAACTTCAAGTTTCCAGTAATACTTTCTGTTTGCCGCAGGAAAATCATCGCTTACACCATGTTCGGGATCATAGAATGTTCCGTCATGATAAAGTGACCAGTGCCAGCATCTCGGAGTTTCAAGGCTCAGCATACAAAGCGGCGGCAGTTCTGATTTATCGCTGACCTGTATACGTTCATCACTTATCTTTACACCGAAACGGCGGAAAGTCTCCTTCATTTCCCGGAGGTTTGTCTCTCTGTCATTGCCGAGCAGTTCAACTATCTCAGACACGGTCTTATTCAGCACCATTGCAAGCACAGCCTGACCGCACTGCAGGTCAGTCGGTTCATGAATGTAGGTAATATCCATAATCTCACTCTCCTTGCCTATAGTATAACATATTCTGTATTTCTATGCAAGCTTTAAACTGTATAGTTTACAGGTGTACTTATTCGCTTTATGATATTAAGTACATCTGTAGGAAAAAATATTTCAGAAAAATCAGCAAAAAATATTGCCTGCACTTAAAATTTCCCGAATTATAGGCTTATTTCAAAAAAACAAAAAAATCGGTATATTTTTCAAAAAAGTACTTGACAAGTGTACTGCACTGTGCTATAATGTACTTGTCAGATAAGTACACTTGATAACACTCATGTTCACATTCAATAAATTTTTACACTAAATTGTATAAACGAAAAGAGGTGTGATTTTGGAAATAATCATTAGTTCAAAAACAAATCAGCCAATATATGAACAGATAACGTCACAAATCAAGGGGAAAGTAATGAGCGGAGAGCTGAAACAGGGCGATCCGATACCATCAATGCGAGCGCTTGCAAAATCACTTCATATCAGTGTCATCACAGTACAGCGAGCGTATGAGGACTTGCAGCGTGACGGCTTCGTTGAAACAACAGTAGGCAGAGGCAGTTTCATTTCCGCAGGCGGTAAGGAATATTATCAGGAAGAACGTCAGCGTCAGGCTGAGGAGCATTTGCTTCAGGCGGCAGAAATCGCCCGTTCATGCGGTATTCCTCTATTAAAGCTTGTCGAGCTTCTTACTTTATTTTATGAGGAGAACGAATAATGGAGACAATAGATTCTTATACAAAACAGCAGCTTCTTCTTGCTGCTGAGGTCGCACGTTCAGGAGATATTCCACTTGATAAGCTGATAGAATCTCTTGAAGAAATATATGAGGAGAATATTTATGGAAGCACTGAAAATCTGTAATGTTACAAAAAAATATAAAAAATTCACTCTTGATGACATAAATTTTTCTATTCCGCAAGGCAGCATAATGGGACTTATCGGTGAAAACGGTGCAGGCAAAAGCACAATTATCAAGGCTGTACTTGACCTTATAAACAAGGACAATGGAGAAGTTATGTTCTATGGTCAGAAACTTCACCGCAATGCTGTTGACCTGAAAGAGGATATCGGAGTGGTATTTGATTCCATCCATTACAATGAAATGCTGAAGGTCTCTGAGATATCAAAAATAAATAAATATACCTTCAAAAACTGGAACGAGGAGAAATTCAGAAATTACTGCAAAATTTTCAAGATCTCTTACAGTAAAAAGATAAAAGAACTGTCAAAGGGCATGAAAATGAAGCTACAGATAGCTGCCGCACTTTCTCATGAAGCAAAATTTCTCATTCTTGATGAACCTACCGCAGGACTTGATCCTGTTGCAAGAGATGATCTGCTGGACATATTCCTTGATTTCATGCAGGATGAGACACACAGTATCCTCTTTTCATCACACATCACATCTGATCTCGAAAAAATTGCCGATTATGTCACATTTATCCATGAGGGAAAGGTTCTGCTCTCAAAATCAAAGGACGAACTTATCTATGATTACCGCATTGTTCACTGCGGTGAAAGCGACTTCATTGAATTAAAAAACGAGAAAGGAGCTGTCTGGAGAAAACGTGATTTTCAGTATGATGTACTTCTTCCGAACGGCAGTAAGCTTGAAAGCAAATATTCAGCCTGCACATTTGAAAGACCTACAATAGACGAGATAATGCTCATGTACATAAAGGGTGAACAATAAAAAGGGATAAATTTGTTATGAAAAAGAAATAGACATCAGCACTCCTTACGGAAGCGAGTGCTGGAAAAAAGAAAGATATATTTATTTTATCAGGATCTGTCCTTTCAAACGATTTTTTCAAGTGGCATTTTAATTGGTAAAGATGGCAGTATTGGGGAATACTCTCACTCTTTATATGACCAAGCCGCAATAATTACTAAATTTCCGGAAAATATATTGATATATGAGGACAGATTCTTTGATTTTTGGGATGAATTGTTATGAATTCAAATAAAGAAAAATAAAGTATCACTCGCTTCCGCAAGGAGTGCTGATATTGTTCCTGAAATGTCACGGAGCAATAAAATCGCATTCCCTGTGCGGCAATCTAAAATTTTAAGGAGTAAATGATTATGAACAAAAAATACATTTTAGCATCTGCACTCGCAGCACTTACACTCGCAGCAGCAACCGGTTGTAATGAAGCCGAAAGAGTCCGTGAAAATCTTGCGCAGGAGGCTGATAACTTCAACTGCTACAGGCAGATAACCGTCATCAATTGTATCACGGGGGATACAATGTTCTGTATGAAGGGAAGATGCAGCATAACCGCAGACCGTGAGGACGATCAGCTTGAAGTCATTGTTGAGGAAGATGAAGGAAAATTCAAGAAGCACATTATAGGTCTGAGCGACAATGTGACCTATGTTGTAGAGGATATTGATGTTCCTGACGTTTCAAAATATCAGTATGAGCTGAATTTCAATCCGAATATGTGGGTTCCTGCAAAGCCTGTTAGTATTGATTAAAGGGATGATTGATATGAAAGGTATGTTTGTAAGCGATCTTATCAACATGAAATATTATTATCGGTTTATTGCTGTTATAACTGCTATAGCCACCGCCTCCATTCTGACTGGAAACGAGGTACTGTTGAAGTTTGCAAATCCTGCGTGTGTGGGAGGGCTGAGCGCTCTGGCTTTCATGAGCAGCGTAGCGACAATAAGCAATGATATCGGAAGCAAATACAGAGAATTTGCTATTGCTTCATTTGTCAGACCAAGAAATTACCTTGCTGAAAAATATATACTGACAATAACAAATTCTTTTTTAACGCTTGGACTGGCATTTATAATCAGATTGGCAGGCAACGATCTCACTCCAAAAAAAATAATACGCTTTTTTGAAATTCTTATAATTTTACTTACTATCAATGTAATTTTTATATTTGGCCATTCTCTCGCAAAATCCAAATCGCATATTACTCGTTGGGTTATTCTGATTGCAGTGATACTGTACATTCCGGTTATTGTGAATATTTATTTGTTCCCGATAATTGCAGTTTATGATATTATTCTGGTAATTGTAAGCTTTTGTGTATTTGAAAGAAGGGATTTTGACCTATGAAAGGATTTTTTGTCAAGGATTATCTGCTCATAAAAAATATGAAATGGATGATATTTATTTTGCCTGTAGTAACATTAATTATTGCTGTTGTCGTTCTGACACACGATGTCAAGGAAAAAACGATTTCAATGATTGCTGATGTTTTAGCACTGATCGCAGCTTTCCTTTCCATGGCACCTGCGATTTTGGTGACATCTTTTGACTGGGGGTCAAAATTCCTGTATCTTGCGTTTGTATCTCCTGTTAAAAGAAAAGATTATCTGAAAGCTAAATACATAATCCAGCTTATTATATGTGCAGCTTTTTTAGCTGAGGCACTTATTTGTGATATATTTATTCTTGCAGTTGGCGGCGTATCAGGCATACGTTACTGGCTGCTTATGCTTCTGGCTGTTTTCGGCGGATTGTTCGGTGTATATGTATTCATGGTGCTGTGGACAGGACTGATAGTAAAATATGATAATATATGGTGGTTTTCGGGAATATTTTTAATTGATGGTTTGATTTCTAGATTATTTGATGCTATGTCATTTGGTAAAACATTCTCTGAGATAAATACGATCGGCTTTTTAGCGGCAATCATCATCGGAGCAATTGTTGTTTACTTTAAAAGCTATAAATGGATAGAACAAAAAGAAGTATAAATATAAAAAGAGATACACCATAACGGTGGTACTCATATAGAAGTTTTACTATTTATCGGGGCAAACCTTTCTGAGGAAAGGTTCTTCCCCGAACCCCTTTCCAAAGACTTTTAGTATTATGGCGTATCTGGTATAGGACATACGTCCTATACCAGATACGCTAAAACACCCAAAAGTTTTAGGAAGGGAGTTTGAGGGACAACCCTTTTTCAAAAGGGTTTCCCTCAATAATAAGTACAAAGTTTCTATATAAGTACCGCCATTATGGTGTATCTCTTTTTAGTCATTTATTTGTTGGCGGCTTCGTATGCGGCACGTACAGCAAGACAAAGCTGGTCAGCGCATGATGTAGGCTTCATATTGCAGGTATTGCCTTTAAGCTTAGCTTCTATCTGCTCAACGGTCATTCCGTCAACAAGCTTTGAGATAGCTTTGAGGTTGCCGTTGCATCCGCCGATGAACTTAACGTTTGTGATAACGTTGCCATCAATATGAAGATTTATCTGCTGTGAGCAAACTCCCTGTGTTCTGTATGAAAAATCCATTTTTTATACCTCCGTGTTTTTTCTTTCATTTTACCCTATTTTTTACTATTTGTCAAGAATTTTTCTCATAAATTCCTCCGTTGAATAAAAACCGCTTCTGTTATACCTGAAAATTCCGTAGAGACAGTCCTTGTCACGGGTTATAAAATTTGCTCCCTCACGGCAGGTAAGCGTCATATCAAAGCCGAGTTCACGCAGTACAGGTAATGCTTCACGGCTTATGCATCCGAACGGATAGGCAAATATCGTCGGCGTAAGTCCTGTATGAGCATATATCTCATTTTGTAGGAGTGAAAGGTCATCACGCAAAGCAGTGCAGTATTCATCAATACTCTCCCCTTCTGCCATTGAACAGCCTTTTCGGGTGCTGTTTTGTGAATGCATATCATAAGTATGACTGCCGATCTCTATTCTGCCCGATGACACAAGCTCCGAAATATCATTCCATGTCAGATAGGAATATGCATCACAGTGTGGATCGGTTTCTGCATAATCATCAGTGTATCTGCCAACAATAGAAATAACGGCGTTCATATCATATTTTTCGAGAATCGGCAAAGCTTGTGAAAGATTATTGTAATGTCCGTCATCAAAAGTTATCATGACTGATTTTTCAGGCAAAGTGCATTTCCCCTCGGTATATGCTATCACCTGTTCAGCCGTAACTGAAGTATAATCATTGTTTTTGAGCCATTCAAGATCATTTTCAAGTTGACTTGGCGTGATGATATACTCCTGCGGCTCGCCATTGTAAACGCTGTGATACATTATGACAGGCAGAAAAAACCCCTCACCGCTTCCTTTAGCCGAAAAAGCGGAAACCATGCAGATTATAAATACGGCTGCAAAAAACGCAGCTATCCATTTAATACGGAAACATCTGTACACAAAAATCACCTCAACGGATATTATGCTGAATTGAAGAAAAATATTCGGGCATATTTTACTACCTGTCCGAATAAGCTGTAATCAGAGGTGAGAGCATGAAACATCATAAATGCAGAAAAATCAAAGGATTGCTTAAAATTTTCAGTACCGTAGTGATACCGTCAGCGGCGGCATATGTAATCGGAAGGGCAGACATACTCAATAAGGTCATACCGGAAAAAACGGCTGTCAATACTGTATCAGCCACCGAAGCACCGCCCCGTGAAAGCGAAATTACCGATGAAGTGACCTCGCCTGATGACATTCTGTACGGCAGTCTTATTTTATCGGAAGGTTATGGAATAAAGCCTGAAATTGAACAGGGCGAGCATTTTCTGGAATTGCAGCCGCCGCTTGAAATGGTTTCGGATACAGTCGGCGATGTGCCTTATCCTCAGCAATGGGGCGGCGGCGGAGAAATAATCCGCACAACTTTCGGAGAATATATCGGGGACAGCTTTTTCAGCCTTGAAAACGGCGGTCAGGTCAACAACAAAACCGATATACCAAATGAAGTGCTGCAGAATGAAAGCTGGTATATGCCGAATTTCACCGTAGACAGCCTTGATGAGCCGCTTGTGCTGATATATCATACGCATACCTGTGAGAGCTTTGAGCCGTTTGTCCGTGACGAATTTGATGTGAATTTCAATTACCGTACAACCGATGAGACAAAGAATATGGTAATGGTAGGAAATGCGATTCAGGCAGAACTTGAAGCACAGGGCATCGGTGTCATACATTCAACAGAAATACACGATCATCCCTCATACAACGGCGCATATGACCGGAGCCGTGCAGATTTAGTACCGATTCTGGAGGAATATCCGAGTATACGTGTAGTTCTTGATATTCACAGGGATGCTCTCGGTGACGATTACAGTGCATATCAGCCGTTTATCAAAGTAGACGGAAAGGAAGCCGCACAAATTATGATAATATCATGCTGTGATGACGGAACTATGGGTATGCCCTGTTATATGGAGAATTTTCATTTTGCCTGCAATTTACAGCAGAAGCTTGAAACGGACTTCCCAGGCATAACACGCCCGATACTTTTTGATTACCGGTGCTATAATCAGGATCTTACAAACGGCAGTCTGCTTATAGAAGTCGGTTCTCACGGAAATACGCTTGAACAGAGTCAGTATTCAGGGCAGCTTATCGGGAGATCACTCGGTGAACTGCTGATAACAATGTGTAAGGAGTAGACTATGAAAAAAAGAAAAACCGCCCTGACAGCGGCATTTCTCTATCTGCTGTCAACAGGCGGCTTATGGATGTTCGTCAATGCATATGCAAATTCATATAACAAACTTGCTGAAAAAAAGATTGTTCCGGCTGTTCTGACTATTGAGCACAGTACGGCATCAATAACCATATTTGACCGTACACTGAAAACAGACCTTCGGGAATTGTCACCCGAAAGTAAATTTTACTGCGGCGCATACATCGCAGCCCCTGACGAAGTACGTTCAGCGGCATATCTCATTTCTCTTTGGCTTGGGATTTGAATGAATATTGTAGTAAAAGCTGTTCAGTTCTCCGCTGTAAACGAGGGAAGCTCCCGGAAAACTGCGGAAATCATCAGGCTTATAAAGACAGAACGGTTTTTCAAGAGGTATTCCTATTCTTTCCATTGTGTATGCCACAAATTGTGAACACACAAAGCTTTTCTTTCTGTTCCACTCTATGTTCAGGTAAACAGCAAGAAGTCCGAGCAGATTATAGGAGTAAATATTGCGGTTGTCGGCAAAGTGGCGGATAACACGCTGATACTCGGCTTTCTGCTCATGGGTTACCGGAATACTGTATATTTCACAGGGAATATTACCGAATTTGCCAAGTGTTCCTTCCCCGACTATTTCCTTGTTGAAGGTCGCAGGAAGCGGCAGTGAACGGTATGTACGGCAAAAGCTGTACATCTCGGAAAGAGTGATATCCCCTGACAGAGAAACATGATTATATGGTTTCTTTGTGAAGAACTTGAAGAACCTTGCAGGTCTTGTGCCTGTCTGTGCTACGATTAAGTATATAAATTCCTTCAAAATGTTCACTCCTAAAAAATTTCTGAAAATATTATATCATAAACACTTGCAAATTTCAAGAGTTTTTGCTATAATTATATTACAGGAATAATTATCAGGTACGTGCGTTTTTGAATTTTATCGTATTTCACCTGAAAATCAGCCTTTTTCCTGTATATATGCGCCTGTAGCTCAGCGGATAGAGCAGCAGCCTCCGACGCTGCGTGCGCTGGTTCGATTCCAGTCAGGCGCACTTTTTAATAGAAAGTATGGTCAATATGAAAAAAATCGTTACAATTCAGGATATTTCCTGTTTCGGAAAATGCTCCCTTACCGTTGCCCTGCCGATAATTTCCGCAATGGGCATTGAAACAGCTGTCATTCCGACAGCCGTTCTTTCAACTCATACAGGCAAGGGATTCAGTAATTACACTTTCCGTGACCTTACAAGTGATATTCCTGCAATTGCAGAGCACTGGAAGAATATTGACCTTAGTTTTCAGGGCATTTATACGGGATATCTCGGAAGCACTGAACAGGTCGGCATCGTATCTGATTTTTTTGACGATTTCCGTACTGACGATACCATTATCGTTGTTGATCCGGTCCTCGGTGATTCAGGTCAGCTCTATGCAGGTCTGACAAATGAACTTGTTGAAGGTATGCGCCGCCTTTGCTCAAAAGCCGACTATATCATCCCGAATATGACGGAAGTCTCGTTCCTTCTTGATATACCATATACGGAGGATTATGACGAGGCTTATATAAAAGATGTACTTCTCAGACTGGCTGACCTTGGCTGTAAAACGCCTGTGATAACGGGTGTTCACTATGATGACAGCAGACAGGGCGCAGCTGCCTACGACTCGGTAAATGACACTTTCTGCCATTCATTCAGCCGTAATATCGATTATCATTTTCATGGTACAGGAGATATTTTTTCAAGTGTATTTTCAGGCGCTGCCGTGCTTGGAAAATCACTCCGTCAGTCTCTCGACACCGCTGTTAAATTCACTTATGACTGTATTGAAGCTACAGTTCCGCACCTTGATGAAATGTGGTACGGAAGCTGTTTTGAGCTTTGTCTTGACAAATTAATCAACTATGTAAAGGAATGATATTATGTGGAATTTAGTAATCAGATTTGGTCTTGTAATATGCTCGGATATTGAAGATAAAGATAATATTGCCCTTACAATGGCTGTGAAGGATGCCCTTCTCGGCAAGGCGGATTTTGCCGCTGCGGACAGTCTGCTTGTGAAACTCAGTGAAAAGCATGGCTTGAACATGGAAAATGCGGTTAACTGTGAAACAATTCCTGATGAATTGAGCCAGTTTGCTGTAAAAGCTGTAAATTCCGTGCTGACTACGCTGAAAACAGGCACTATTGAAGTAGCATATGACATTGCTGATATTTTGCAGGCTTTGCCTGATATCTCATGTCTCTCTGATAAAAAGGCAGTCAAGGAGTTCAACAAAACCTATATTATCCCTCTTGCAGAAAAATGGGATAATCTTGGACTTGTTCAAAAGCTTTCAGTCATTGGTTAATATGATAAATATAGTTTACTTTTAACAGAAAATTATAGAGGATTTATTGTTACATTCTTAAATAAATCCGAATGCTCTTGACTTTTTCAGTTCATAGGTATATAATTAGTTCGCTGAAAAATAATCGGAACCGTTTTCCTGAAAGACGGATATGCACATTAGCTGCATGATTGGAGCTTTTTATGGACATTACTGACATTTATCTAAGCAGAATTGTTTCCGCTGACAGGCTTTACAAGGATATTTCCAGAGCATTGGGGAACGAAACTGTTGCCGACATCACTTCCCTTGCGGATTTCCTTGGCAGTGTTGCTGAAAAAACAAATTATCGTGTTTTCATCTCAAATGAGGAGAACTGTGATACACCGGCTGATGAAGCACTTGACTGCATCAGAACCGCCGTTGAAAACAATGATAATATCAATGCTGAATTTATCACAGATGAATTTGTCAATATCGTTGATGAAAATGACAGGCTGACTTCGGAGACTATGCCACGTTCTGTTGTACACAGAAACGGTATGCTTCATCCGACAGTTCATATATGGTTCATCAGACGCAGGGATATGGGCGTACATGTCCTTTTGCAGAAACGTTCGCATGAAAAAGATATCTGCCCTGACTGCTATGATGTTTCGACCGCAGGTCACGTCACACAGGGTGATGAATTCAAGAAAACCGCCCTCAAGGAGATACATGAGGAGCTTGGTATTGATGTTCCGTCAAACAAGCTGATATTCCTCGGTATGAGACACAGCCACTATGAATTTGGCGAAATACATGATAATGAGCTCGTTGCGGTCTACATCTACAAAGGAGATCATATCCACCATAAGGAACTTACGCTTCAGGAATCAGAAGTTTCTGAGGTTTGCTGGGCAGAGATAGACGAACTTATCTCCCTCATGAAGCATGAGCATATTGACAGTTGTTTCGCAATGGAAGAACTTGACATGATAAAAAAAGCCTGTTTTTAACACAGAAAAACCCGTAACAGCGCAGATAAATTGCTGTTACGGGTTTTTTATATCCCTGCCGATTTTTCGGCATATTTTTTCAGTATCACATTAGCATCGCCTGCATCAAGCTTTCCGTTGAAATTCGTGTCAGCAAGCACAAGTTCAAGTTCAGGCGAATATCCTGCGGAAACTCTTGCATACTCATCCAGAACGTATACAGCATCGATAGGATTAACGGCATTGTCATGGTTGACATCGCCTATCAGCGTATTGCACACAGGCAGTTCGTTTGTCTGAAATGTATGAAGTGCGCTTGGTACTGCAAGTTCCCAGTACTGATGATGAACGGTTTCTTTCAGCACACTTTCATCATCACAGAGAAACCAGTCATGCACTGTAGGTTCAAGATCGTCCCATGTAGGATCAAGATGAAAATAATAGCCGCCGACTTTGACGATAACCCATGCATGAGTGATATTTTTTACATAACAGGTCTCAAAGCCTGCCTCATGAAGCAAAAGATTCATTGTCCTTGCATAGCCTTCACATACAGTTTTTCCCGTTAGAAACGGCGATAATTCTGTATAACTGCTGTCATTATAGTCATTATCAAAAATAACATTGTCGCAAAGCCAGTCATGCAATATCCGTATTTTCTGAACATCAGTCATATCGTCAGTGATATTTTCGGCAATGAATTTCCTTGCAAGATAACGTGCATAGCAGTTCATGAATCCTACATTGTCTGCATCAAGGAATTTTTCATGAATAAAATCCTCAAATTCAGGCACAAGTGAACCGTCATCATTTACGACTTTTTTTCCGTTTATAGTCATGAGTTTTTCGCAGCCTGAAAATGTATTTCCGTGAATATCCGAATTAAGGTCTATATTGATATTTTCAAGCGACTGACAGCTTCGGAAGGCATACGGCTGGACGAGAGTATCACTGCCGAGTGTGACATTTTTCAGATTATTGCAGCTCACAAAAGCATATTTATCTATCTCTTTCACATTATCAGGAACGATCAGATCGGTCAGCCTTGTGTTGATAAAAGCATATGAACCGATAGTTTCAAGCTGTGAAGGGATATTAATGTATTCAAGATGAGTGTATGCAAAAGCAAATTCATCAATATTTTGTATGGTTTCAGGCAATGAGGCAAATCTGACATCTGACTTTGAAAGAATGAATTCTCTGTAAACGCCGCTGACTTTAAATCCGTCATATTCGTTTGGCAGGTAAAGATAATCTCGGCTGCCGTTATATGCAAAAAGTGAGACTTCATATTCCCCGTTATCTTCATTTTCGGTTACAATATATTGATAGTCGTTGTCGTCACAAAGAATAATATTTAAAGTATTGCAGTACGGGAGCAGATTTCTGTAATCAAGAAAATTATGCGGCACATAAAGATACAGTGTATTCGGATAGCCGTCAAAAATGCCTTCCGAAATTGTAGTAACGGGAATATTATTAATTGTTTCAGGAATATAAATCGATACATAGCCGTTATATAAAGCAGAATCAAAGTCGAATCCTGTAAGACAGGCTGATTTGCCGTCATCTGTCAGGCTATATGACCACAATTGCTCCTGTGAATTATTTTGTACAGCCGCAGATGCATCAGTGAAACAAACTGCAAATGCTGAAACAAGTGCTGAAACAGACAATGCACCTGTTTTTATTTTTAGTTTAAGCATAAAATGCTTCCTTCCGAATTTTCAGATAAAAGAAAAAGTCCGGATATAAAACGGACTTTTCTGAAAAATACAAATCAATAACCTGAATTCCATTCAGCTGTATCATCACCATATGTTTCGGGTTCAATCCAGCCTCCTTCTGTTGGCTGTTCATATGGTTCTGTATAAACATATTCAGTGCCCTGAGTGCTGTAGTCAGTGGGATTTTCATATGTTGTTACCTCATATGAAGTGCCCTCAACAGCAGCAGTCGTTGCAGTAGTTGCTACATAATTGCCCCAGTCATATGGTGAAACACCTGTCGGAATTACGTTGCTGACATAAAATCCTGAACCTGATGTTACCCTTATAGTATAATCTGTATGTTTTGTGGTGTATTTTGAAGCTGTGGTAGTGGTTGAGGCTTTGGTAAGAACAAGCTCCTCCGGAACAGTAGTTGTAGTTACTGCTGTCGGTGAACCATTTTTTGCAACATTTTCTCTGCCGAAACCTGCGATAACTTTTTCAGAAGGAGTAATCGGGAAAAATACGAAAAAAACCATTATAGCAACGGTGAACAAAACAAAAAGACTGCATGAAAGTATGGTTATTCTTGTGGATTTTTTCAGACTTCCAAAGAAGCCGTTTCCTTTACTCATTAAATACACACTCCTATTTACTTTAAGCAAAAACGTACAAAGTCATCAGACGTGCTTTGTGCGGTGTTGCCTTTATAACGTGTATTATTATTTTATAACATTTTACGTCAAAAGTCAAGAGGAAAATCCCATTTTTCACCCTTTTTCACACAATTTTCTCATAACAGTTCAATCAGCGTACACTGTCTTTTATAGTTTTAACAGCATTTTTCTCAAGACGTGATACCTGTGCCTGAGAGATGCCTATTTCATTGGCTACTTCCGTTTGAGTTTTGCCACGGAAAAATCTGAGATAAAGGATATTTCTCTCCCTTTCACCGAGATTTTTTATTGCTTCCCGAATGGTTATTTCATCCATGCAGCTTTCAACGCCATTTATGTCGCTTATCTGGTCAAGAACGCATAATGTGTCATCGGATTCGGAATATATGGGATCATACAGTGACACCGGATCACTTATGCTTTCAAGGGCGATCACTACATCTGCACGTTCCTCCCCTATTTCTGCGGCTATTTCTTCAATTGTCGGCTCATGCTGCAAACGTACTGTAAGCTGTTCCTTAGCTTGGATAGCTTTATATGCAAGGTCACGAAGGGAACGGCTGACTTTGACATGGCTGTAGTCACGCAGATGACGACGCAGTTCGCCGCTTATCATCGGAACGCAGTATGTTGAAAAGCGTACTTCCTTTGTGAGGTCGAAGTTGTTTATTGCCTTGATAAGTCCTATAACGCCTATCTGAAAAAGGTCGTCAATATCCTCTCCCCTGCCTGTAAAACGCTGTATGACGCTCAGCACAAGTCTCAGATTGCCTTTTATCAGTTTATCCCTTGCAGATTTGCTCCCTGTAGCTTTTATTTCTTTGAGAAGTTCTATTTTTTCCCTTTCTTTCAGTACTGTCAGTTCCGAGGTATTTATGCCTGCAATTTCGACTTTATTATATCCCATGTTGTTCTCCTTTGTCATAGTATACTGATATTATTGACAGGGAAAAGTTTTATAAACATGGATAAATAAAACAGCACCGTCATTAGGTCGGTGCTCATATAGAAAATTTTCAAGAACTTATATGAAAGACATATACAGTGGGCTATTAAAAGAAAAGACAGATACTTCACAAGAGGTATCCGTCTTTTTCATGCTTTTATTCTAATCAGGTTTACGAGAATTCATCAACTTATTAAGCCTATCTTAATAGTTTTCCGGCGGTAATTCGTTGCTTGTTGTGATGATATCATCAGAATCGAAAACAATGATCTGGATTTCAGGTGCGGCATATTCCATTAAATTTCACCTCCAAGCTGTTCGGCAGCCTGCCAGTATTCGTAAAGTGCTATGCAGACGTTTTTGAGTTTTGTATCCTCTGTATTGGCAGCAACCGATTTCACATAGTTCATCGGGCTGTATACAATGGTGTAATCGCCGATTTTTGTTGTAATCTGTTTGCCGAGATTAGCGGCTGAAACAGGTTCACAGTCGAGATACCAGCCGATATGATTCTCTTTCAGATTATATGTTTTTGCAAGAGAGTTGTCTGTCAGCTTGAAATAATGGCGGACAATGATTTCATTTTCAAGAAGCAGACTTGTGCCGTAATAGGTAATTCCGTCAGGTAATGAGCC
>JAZUGG010000024.1:0-32441 GCA_045641105.1 Ruminococcus sp.
AATTAAAGCGGTACGCGAGCTGGGTTCAGAACGTCGTGAGACAGTTCGGTCCCTATCTGTCGTGGGCGTAGGATATTTGAAAGGAGCTGTCCCTAGTACGAGAGGACCGGGATGGACGCACCTCTGGTGCACCAGTTGTCACGCCAGTGGCACAGCTGGGCAGCTAAGTGCGGAGCGGATAAACGCTGAAGGCATCTAAGCGTGAAGCCGACCTTAAGATAAGATATCCCATCATTATGAGTAAGACCTCTTATAGACTATGAGTTTGATAGGCCCAGAGTGTAAGCGTGGTGACACGTTCAGCTTGCGGGTACTAATCGGTCGAGGGCTTTTCCTTTTTCTTCATGAATGTTTGTTTTCTTTCTCAGCATTAATGCTTTGTTGAGTTTGAAAAAGTTTTTTTCAAAAACCACTTGACAAAAATTCAAAACTGTGATATAATATTTAAGCAGTTTGAAATGCACCATTAGCTCAGTCGGTAGAGCAACTGACTCTTAATCAGTGGGTCCTGGGTTCGAGTCCCCGATGGTGCACCAAAAGCTGGCCCGTTGGTCAAGCGGTTAAGACACCGGCCTCTCACGCCGGTAACACCAGTTCGATTCTGGTACGGGTCATTTTTAATAGTCGGTGCTTATGGCAATGAGGTCACACCCGTTCCCATTCCGAACACGGAAGTTAAGCTCATTCACGTTGACGATACTTGGCTGGTCACGGCCCGGGAAACTAAATCAGTGCCGACACCTTATATTCCTCCTTAGCTCAGTCGGTAGAGCACTCGGCTGTTAACCGAGTTGTCGCCCGTTCGAGCCGGGCAGGGGGAGCCAATAAATCACGATTCAGAAATGAGTCGTGATTTTTTTATTATCCGAAATATGGAGGTGGTCTTACTATGGATGATAAACAGCGTCTTGTTGAGAAATATAAACTTAAACATGAGGACAATGCATGGTATTCCGAGCGTGAAAACTCACACAAACATCTTATATTCAAAGATTCATACTATGATAAAACCGACGTTCTCGGACTGCTTTTTCGTATTAATAAGCTGTGCATCGCAAAGGTAAAATATTTTCGTGCGAATATTGAAAAGTATGAACCGCTGAAATATCATTATAAAGACGGTTTTGAAAGAGTTCCTCTCTGGGATGCTGATTTCCTGAAGCACCGTGCTTCGGGTATGATACTTGATTTTCGTTATTTGCAGACTATCACGGTCTATGACGATTTTACGGCTCTTTGCAGTGAACTCGAAAGTTATGAGGTAGAAAACAATGATCCTGACAAATAAAATAAAGCCAATTGACAATATTGAATATTTCTGCGGATTCATGGCAGGCTCGCCAATGTCATGTTATATTCTGCACGGCGAAAATTGTGATATGCTGATTGATACAGGAATGTCGATTATTCGGCGTGACCTTGACAAATGGCTCGGGCAGTTCAATGTCAGCTATATTTTCCTCACTCACGCCCATGTTGACCATGACGGAAATGCCGCATATCTTCACCGCAGACACGGTGCAAGGATAATTCTTAGCGAGGCTGATAATTCTCTTATCGGCAATTTTGGCAGTCAGAAAATGCGTGCGACTATGCGTAAGTACAGACTGCGCACTGTTCAGCAGAATATTTCCGGAAGTGTGCCTTTGTTCCGCACTGATATTTATACTCCTGATATTATCGTTTCTGAGGACGATACAGACAGCCTGAGAACGCTTGGATTTGATGCGGATATCATACACCTTGCAGGTCATACGCTTGGCTCTCTCGGCGTTCTGAGTAGCGATGTGCTGTACTGCGGAGATGCTTTCACTGCGATATGGGGTAAGCCTGATATTACTCCTCATGCTGCGTCAGTGCTGAAAATGAGAAAGAGCATTGAGAAGATGCTTGATATCCCATGCAAATGGTTTGCAACTGGTCATGGTCTGCCTGTTGATGCAGACAAAGCAAAGCGTGTAATTGAAGATTATCTGAAAATTCTGAATCCCTGATTTTTCAGGGATTCAGTCTGTTGAAAAAGTCGAAATTATTTCGTTAAACAAGGGCTGTCGAGCACGCCACCCCCTACAATTCAGCTATTCTTCGTTAATGTATTTGTAGGGGACGGCGTCCCCCACGTCCCCAAATAAGTTTTTTGACACGCTGAATCCCTGATTTTTCAGGGATTTTTTCTTGATATAAATTATGTCAGCCAGTAAGCAAAGTAAGCAATACTTTATCACATAAATTTCATAAAAGCAAGATATCAGCTATAAATAGCCATAACACAGCAATAGTCAGCTTGACATGAATGTGTTAATGGTATATAATACAAGAGTACGAAAAATTTTTCTCATTATAAAGGAGCACAATGAAAAAATTTAAAGAATTAATGAGCAAGCAGTGGTTCTCAAATGCACTGGCAGGCTGTATAACGGTAATGTTTTTTCTGCTTATGTCAAACATCGACACTGTTTTCAGCGGCATCTATCAGTTCTTAGGCTATTTCTCAACGATAGTGCTGGGCTGTGTGCTTGCATATCTTATGAATCCGCTTGCGAAGTGGTATAACAAAGTAATTTTCAGCAAACTGAAAAAAATCAAGATCGAAAGTGCAAAGTGGACATTTTCAGTAGCACTTGCCGTTGCAACCGTAATCATTTTCCTTACGGTGATACTTCTTCTGCTGATACCTCAGCTTCTTGACAGTATCACGTCATTTGTGGCGAATATAGGTTCATACGGCAAATCGCTCGTCAAATTCATCAACGAGAGATTTGTTCCTGATGCTGAAAAGGGCGAGGCAGAAGGCGTAAAGAATTTCCTTGCATCATCAGAAGATATAATCAATAAAATAGTTGACTATATCTCAGACAATTCCTCAAAGATAATCAGCCTGTCCACAAATGCAGGAAAAGGCGTTGTCAACTGGGTAGTGTCATTTATTTTGTCGGTCTATTTCCTTATCGGCAAGGACAAGATAAAGGGTGGTTTGAAGAAATTAATGAGCGTAACAATGCGTTCTGATGTCTACAGTACATCTATTTTATTCTTCAGCCGCTGTGATGAGATACTCAACAGATACATCATATTTGACCTTATTGACGGACTTATTGTAGGTGTGCTGAATGCGGTATTCATGGCACTTTTCGGCATGGAATACATCGGACTTGTTTCGGTTGTAATCGGCGTAACTAATCTTGTACCAACATTCGGCCCAATGGTCGGCGGTGTTATCGGCGCATTCATAATCCTCATGGTAAAGCCATGGCACGCAATCGTATTCATCATTTTCACGCTCATTCTCCAGACCTGTGACGGATATATCATAAAGCCGAAGCTTTTCGGAAACACATTCGGTGTATCAGGTCTGCTGATACTTCTTGCGATAGTAATCGGCGGAAATATGTTTGGTATCGTCGGAATCCTTCTTGCAATTCCGACTGCCGCAATACTTGACTATATCTACAGGGATATTCTTATTCCGAGGCTTGAAAAACAGCGTTCAGATACATCACTGCGTGGAATTGCCCGCAAAAAGGTATTTGAGGGAATGAATGAAGAAAGCTCCGAATCAAAGGTTCAGGAAAATGCTGATGTGAAAAAATCAGAATCGGAACAGCATACTGAAACTGAACAAGAATCAGAGCATGACACACAAAAAGAATAAATCAAAATCTCAGAGTTTTTGGCTCTGAGATTTTTTTGACAAAATGTTCATAATTTGTTTACAATTTGCTTTGCACATGGCATATGCTCAAAGCGTCATACATAGTGAAGGGAGGTTTTTACAATGGCAGTTGATTTGAAAGAACAGTATGACAAAATACTGAGATATTGCTTTTATAAAGTTCATAACCGTGAAATTGCGGAGGATATAACTCAGGACACCTTCCTTCGTTTCCTTGAAAAACCGCAGTATCACGGCATAAACAAAGATTTGCAGTATCTTTACACGATAGCCGGCAATCTGTGTGTGAGTCACTACCGTAAAAAACCTTCCGAGGAACTGACAGATGCCATTCCGGATAATGAAAATTTTGAGGATGATGTTTTAAACAATACAGCTTTGAAAAATGCTATGCAAAAACTTTCCGATGAGGACAGAGAAATTATTCTTCTCAGATATGCAAATGAAGTTCCGATAGTTGTTCTCAGCGAATTGTACGGAGTATCGAGGTTCAAAATGGGACGGCGGATAAAACGTATACTTTTGATCCTGAAAAAAGACTTTGGGGTAGTTTGCGGCGGAGAGGAGGCTGAAGCATGAACAAAAAATTTAAGAAAGCGATACAAGACACGTTTGTTTCTCCCGAGGCTATGCACAGGGATGAATTTTTCAAGAATGCTGAAAACCTTATAGATGCCGGAAACAAAAAGCGCAGGAAAAGTATTCCGCTGATTTACAGGTTGTCCGCAGCTGCCGTGTTCACGGCTGCGGCAATCGGGATAGGAATAGGATTAAATACTGTAAAACCGCCAAAGATAAGCGATTTCAGAGAGAGTGAGATCGTAACTGAGACAACAGCGGTAAATAATCCGACAACAGAAAAAGTTACAGATAAAAATGATGTGACTGCGGTAAGTACAACAACAGCTTCTGTCAGCGGAGGGAATGAGAGAACTTCCGTTGTGCAGGCTCCTTTGGAAACTTCTGTATATACCTCTTATTCAAAATTTTCAGCTACAGTAACATCTGTCAGTACTGCAGCAAAAAGTACAACAAAAGGAAGTCAAAATATAACAACTACAACCACGAATAAAAATTCGGAGTTGGAAAAGGAGGAAAATATGCAAAAGCGTATAAATGAAATTTTATCAATGTTTACAGCGGCTATGGTTACCGGTTCATTAGTGCCCGGAACAGGAAATGCAGAACAGCATGAGATCAGAAAGTTTGGTTTCCAGGCAGATTATCCATATTTTGAAGAACATGAGCTTGATTTTGATTTTGACAGCAACGGAAAATTTGATTATCGTGATCTGTATTATTTAACTTACAAAGTAGAATATGATATGGATATGAAAATTTATAATAATGAAAGAAGAAAAGGAGCAAACGAACAGCAAATCTTAGATAAATATGGAACTCTGGATGATCTGCTCCCTCCCGAAATCAGAGAAAAAATTGAAAAAAATGCGGATGTTCCATATGACGGAGAGTTCAATGGCGAAATTGATTCATATGATCAGTTTTCTCTTAAACATTACTATTATGATAAGTATATAACAAAACAGCATAATCTGGAAGTCTTTGATGTCAATGCGGACTATCCGAAGCTTACTACAAGCGATAAATGTGGTTTTAAGGAGTATTTTATCAAGCTTTTTATAGTTGATGTTCCGTTCAGCTATGATGAAGAACTTTACGATTATGCTAAGACAAACAGCTTGTTTGACAGTATCATGTATAATGTCATTAATGTCGATATTGACGGAGACGGAATAAAATCAATTTATGATTTTTATGATCTGAAAAGATACTATAACTGTGTATACAGTGAGCAGTGCTATCAGTATTGTCTTGAAAATTCGATAGTGGATTATAAGGGCATAGATTATGACAAACCATTAATTGATACAATTGCTGATGAAACGTATAACAAGCTGATAAGAAGATATGCTGCCGATTATCTGAAAGAGAACAAAACATTCTTTGAAATTTCAGGTCTTACCGAAAAGGAATGGGAAAAAGCGAAAAAAGTGTATAACGAGATAGAAGATATGATGTTTACATGGTTCAATGATGATCCAAGTGATGCATATAAAAATCTGCTTGGCTACTTCCGTACCTTCTATGAACTGAAAGATGAGATGAAAAATGTTGATATGTATAATGCATATAAACCGACATTTTCAATAGCTTCTTATCTGAAAGAATGTGATGATCCTGATGATATGAATGCAGATTTTGTAAATGATCTTATCGGGGCAGCAGCATATATAAAAATAGATTATATTATAGAAGCTGATTTTAATACAAAAGCTGATATAGATTTATCTGATATTGAAACTATGGAAAAGGCAGAGGAAATCTGCAAGAAAGTAATGAATGATATAGAAAGCGGAAAAATGTCATTGCCTGATGTGAATTTTGACGGCAAGTGCAATTGTCTGGATTATCTGTTTGTTCAGATGTATGCAACAAGCTTACATTATCATAAAACAGCTGAAGAATCATTGCTGCCTGTTGAAGTATGGAATTACATTGATACACAGATTGATTTTGATAACGACGGAGTAAGCGGCGATTTTATTGATATAAATGTTATTTCAATGATGTCACTTCTTTATGGCGGCGGATGGACAGAGGAAATAGACAAAGAACTCAGTCAATATTATGTACTGCTTTCAGGTCAGGCAAATGAGAACGAGTTTTCTGCATTCATGGCAAACTGTACAGCAGACAAAGAAGACGGCGACGTAAATCTTGACGGCAAAATAACAGCTGTAGATGCAAGTGCGGTTCTTTCATACTATGCAGATAGTTCTGTTGAGGGTGAAATAAACGAAGTTACCGAGCAGAGAATGAACCTCATGGGCGACTTCAACAGCGACGGCACAGTAGATTCAAGAGATGCATCAGGCATCCTTTCAAGATACGCAGAACTTTCAGTCCAGTAATCCCCAACCCTATCAATTTATATAAATAGAAATACAGCCTTCATAGCTGATTTTGTTATACACCTTGTTTTTCGGGGCAAACCTTTCTGAGGAAATGTTCTTCCCCGAAAAAATAAATGGTATAGCGTAATCAGCCGTGGTGGCTGTATTTTTTTAGTAACCAAGTTTTTTGCTGATGATGCGGCAGATTTCTTCTTTGTGCTGATTGAAGTAGAAATGGTCACCGCTGAACGGTATAACGTCGCATGAGCGGCTTGTGAAGCGCTGCCAGCCGTTCATATCTATGCCTTTGAGCATAACGTCATCGAGGGCATTGAAAACGGTGATATCGCAGTCAAATTTTACTTCGTCGGCAGTAATGCGGAAGCTGTCAGCCATACGCACGTCCGTACAGAGCAGGTGATTGAGTCTGCGGATAAGTTCCTCGTCCTGAATCAGCGGAGAAGCTGTGGCGTTGTTCTTATAAAAAAATGAGACTATCTCCTCATCAGAGGCATTCGGTGAATCCTTAAAACACTGTATAGCCTCATCGGGTGCGCATCTTCCTGAAAGAAAAATATGCTTCGGCATTGCAAGGCTACGCATCTTAGCCTGACGGACAAGTTCAGTGGTAAGGATAGTACCCATGCTGTGTCCGAAAATGGCATAATCATCGGAAGAAATAGCATCACAGTGCTTATCAAGCAGGTCAGTTACGCATGAGCGTATATCATTGAGCAGGGGTTCATCAGAGCGGGTGAAGTGACCTGAAAGCTCCATCGGGATAACGTTAAGCTCCTTCGGCAGAAAGCGCTTGAAGGAGCTGTAACTTTTAGCTGAACCTCCTGCATGAGGCAGGAAGAATAATATCATATCATTCCTCTGTCGGAGTGCCCTTTTCGTTGAGCAGATCAAAAATTTCGCCTGTCTTGCTTATTGAAGCAACAAGTGAAAGGGGAATATTGAGCTTGTAAGTCTCGGTGATGTGTGAGCCGAGACCGAAAAGACCGAGTGAATCAAGATAGAGGTCGTCATAAACGTCAGTATCTCTTGTAATTTCGTCAGCTTCTACACCAACATAGTCAGAAACGACCTGTCTGAATTCGTCCCAATTAAGATTATTCATTATTTATACTCCTTTTTTCTGAGGTATTTGAACTGTATTTTGCCGATATCCTTTGGAATTTCCTCAACGAGAATTACCTTGTCAGGAACTTTGTATGCCGAGAGTTTGCCGTCAAAGAAACGTGCAAGCTCACCACGGGTAACTTTTTCGTCGCCCTTTGGCTGGATATAGGCTACTATCTGCTGACCGATAACGGGATGCGGTTCATCTGTAACGGCAGCGGCAGCAATTTTCGGATGAGTGAGGAGACAAGCCTCAACTTCTTCTGCATGAACGAGGTTGCCGCCACGCTTGATGATACGCTTGCTTCTGCCTGCGAAACGTACAATGCCGTTCGGAAGCTTGCTTACAAGGTCGCCTGTACAGAACCAGCGTCTGCCCTGTTCGTCGGTGAGAATCTTTTCTGCTGAAAGCTGAGGATTGCCGAAATATTCAGTAATAACGCCGTCTGTATAAACACAGAGTTCACCGACATCGCCCTCTGCAACGTCATTGTGCTTTTCGTCGATAACACGGAAATCGGTGAAGCTGAGTTTTCTGAAATCGCTCGGATCAGTGCCGTTGTCGGTAGCTGAATCCCATACGACCATTGTGCAGGTCTCGGATGAACCAATGATATTGATAACACGTATGCCAAGCTTGTTCACGAGGATATCAGCAATTTCCTTCGGGAGGACTTCGCCTGCGAAATAGCATATACGAACGCTTGAAAGGTCGTATTTATCAAAATCAGGAGTAGAAAGCAGAACCTTTGCGAGTGTAGTTGAGAGCTGGATAACGTTTATCTTGTATTTCTGAACGGTTTCGAGGAATGTAACAGGGTTGAACTGCGGCTGATAGAGCACAGTGCCGCCCTTTAAAGTCATCTGGAGTCCCATTCCGAAACCGCCCTGATGATAGAGAGTCATGCCGACCATCATAACGTCATCGGCAGTAAATTTCAGCCAGCTTCCCATTTCCTCCTGAGTTGAGAGGAAACCGCCTGACGGAACGCAGAGCAGCTTAGGAATACCTGTACTGCCCGAAGTGCAGGCAAGTGACATGGTGTGAAGGTATTCAGGCTGATATATCTCGCATTCATTTTCGCCGTACTCATCGATGAACTTGTCAGCAGAGATAAAGCAGTCATTCTGTGGGATAACGCTTTCGTCAGCAAAACATACGACTTTTCTGAGGCTTATCTTTTCGGGAACGAGGTCACTGACAGCACCTATGATGTTGTTTGTTCTGTACTTTTCAGCGGCGAAAACAACCTTTACAGTAGTTGCAGGGAGGAGGCGTGAAAGCTCCAGAGAGCCGCTCTGAGGATCCATAGGAACGGGCTGAGCACCTATTCTTACGGCTGACCAGTAAACAATGTACCAGTCAATGCTGTTCGGCATAACAAGACCGACTTTATCATCGGGGCATATGCCGAGGTTTTTGAGTGCAGAACCGAAAACGGCAGTTTTCTTCATAAATTCGCCGTATGTGAGAGTATTCTCGTCGATGCGGAGGAGCACCTTGTCAGGTGTTTCCTCTGCATATTTTTTATAGTAATCGAAAAAATTCTTATTCATATCATTCTCCTGCAATTCTTGAGGCAATGAAGTCAGCGGCTTCATGCTTTACCCAGTGATACTGTTCTCCGACAGGCATAGCGTGCATGATAGTTTCCTCTGAAACATATGCAGGCTTATCAGCGATATAGATCTTTTCCTTTTTGCCCTTAGCCTTATCCCAGAGTTTCTGAGTAGCTTCAGGGCTCATCCAGTTGTCATCGTCGCTGCATGCCATGAGGAAATCAGCCTTGTGAGTGCCTTTTTCGAGGACTTTCATGCTTTCGAGGTAATCATCACCGTACTGATATGAGCTCCACTTGCCTTTTTTCATCCATACAGGAATTGAGTTCTGGTCAGCAAAATTCATGAGCAGAGGGAAAAGGCTCGCACAGCATTTTACATTAGGATTTTTAACAGTTGCACGGAAAGCGTAGCCGCCGCCCATGCAGAGACCGAAGTTAGCCATTCTTGTCTGGTCAAGCTTGGGGCTTTTTTCGATATAATCGTAGATAGCCTCGATAGCAGCTTCTATCTGCTTGCCGCCGCACTTGATATTGTTGTCGATGATAGCAGCGCCTGCGCCCGGCATATCGGGAGTGATGACAGCTATGCCACGCTCATTGAGAGGAGCGGCGAGCATTTCAAGTTCTTCCTTGCAGCTTCCGATGCCTGAATAAGTGATCGCAACGGGATAATTCTTTTTTCTTCCGCAGTCGGGATAGTGGATATATGCAGGAATTTTGCCGAATTTTGTATCGATCTCGATATATTCTATCTTGTTCTTGCAGAGTTTTATGTAGCGCTTGTAGCTTTCTCTCAGACCTGCGTAAATTTCCTTTTTGTGGTCGAGGTCTTCAATATTTATCATAAAACAAGCGTAATGGCACTGAGTTATGAGTTTTGCATATTCTCTTGCGGCGGTTTTTCTGCCTGCGGCTTCAGCCTTTTCAAGGAGTTCGGTATAGCGGTTTATTTTTTCCTGCCATTCACTGAGCCATACAGCCTGAATAGCCTTGCCGCTCATTTTTTCGATGCGGTCGATTTTTTTGAGTATATACTCTATATCAAACGGATTGCTTCCGTATAAGAGTGAACGAGTAACTACAGGGTTAAGCAGATCTCTTATTGCCCATTTCATATTATTATGTCCTTCCTTTTTTATCTTTTCTTTCAGCCTGTATACCGCCATGCACCTTCACGAGTCATTTCAGTGAACTGCATATAGATGCGGTACGGATCAACTTTTGTATGTTTCTGAATGAGACTAAGCATTCTGTCAGCGAGTTCTTTAAGGAAAGCGGCTTTGTTGTCCGCATATTCCTGTGGGAGGATATACCTGAATTCAGCAAAGAAAACGGTATCCTCTGAGCAGTTCATATACATTGAGCACTCGTCGAGCATGACCATGACGGCAGGGAGGGGCTTTTTCAGGATATCCGAAAGCTCCTTTGCAGCTTCGTCAAGGAAAAGTCTTTTAGCATCCTCATTCATCTTGAAATTTGTTTTCATCTGTGCGATTGGCATGACAAATCATCCTTTCAGACTTAACCTTCGTATTTTTTGAAAATGAGTGTTGCGTTATGACCGCCGAAACCGAATGAATTTGAGAGTGCAGTGTTTACAGTATGCTTTTGCGGAGTATTCGGAACATAATTGAGATCAAGTTCGGGATCAGGTTCATCATAGTGGATCGTAGGCGGAACAATGCCCGTCTGGATAGCCTTGATGCAGGCTATAGCTTCAAGAGCGCCGCCTGCGCCCATAGTATGACCGATCGAAGCTTTTACGGAAGAAACAGGGATATCGTATGCTTTTTTGCCGAAAACTTCCTTGATAGCCATAGTTTCATAGAGGTCATTAAGACCTGTTGAAGTGCCGTGAGCGTTGATATAATCGATATCATCAGGAGACATTGAGGCATTTTCAAGAGCCAGTCTCATAGAACGAGCCATGCCTTCTCCGTTGGTTTTCGGGGCAGTGAGGTTGAATGCCTCGCCGCACATTGCAGCGCCTGCCAGTTCGCAGTAAATCTCGGCATTTCTTGCCTTGGCGTGTTCCTCTGATTCAAGAACGATAGTACCGCCGCCCTCGCCCATGATAAAGCCGTCACGGTTTTTTGTGAAAGGACGTGAAGCAGTTGCAGGATCAGGGTTTGTAGACATTGCAAGAAGCTGATTGAAGCCTTTTATGATAAGGTGTGTGACTGTATTTGAAATACCGCCGATAACTACCACGTCGCAGAGTCCGGATTCAATGAACTGTTTGCCGAGGACTGCGGCATATGTGGAAGAAGCACAAGCGGTGCTGAGATTGAATGCCGGGCCTGTAAATCCGTATTTTATGGAAACAAGTGCAGGCAGGCTGTTAGGCATTTTCTTGAGGGTGATATTGAGCGGCTTTTCTGTTTCATAGTCCTCATAGGAATTATCGACAACGCCATAGACTACGCCGACTCTTGTGCCGTCAGTATTTTCAGCGGTGATGCCGCTGTCCTCCATAGCCTCACCTGCGGAAGCAAGGCCCATTCTTGTGATAGTAGTAGTAGCGCTGAGCTGACGTTTTTTCCAGTATTTTGAAGCTTTTTCCTCAAATGAGTCGTCAACCTCTGCGACTACTGTAGTATCGTGTCCCTCGGTAGGGATACGTGTGAAAGTACGCATACCGCACTTTCCTTCTATAAGACCATTCCAGTATTCATCGGCAGTATGACCTATAGCGGTAACAGCGCCGATGCCTGTAACAACAACTTTTTTCATAATAAACCTCCTGTTTTATCCGAGAAATACTTATCCCAGACAGATTTTCCCCTGTGTTCATAGGCTTTGAAGCCTGAACGCTGTGATAATTCCTCCAAGGCGGCAAATATTGTATCTGCGCCGTATTTTGTATAGTAGTGTGATGGCTTTTCCGCAATGCCGACGGTATCGCAGATAGCTTCGATAAGGGTTGTGGCGTTTCCGCCGAGATCTTCAAGAGCGTTTACAGTTTCGTTTAAGATAAGAGCGATCATGTCAAGCTCTGCGCCGTCACATGAATTGCCTGTATCCGACTCATGCTGTGCCATAAAATCGAGGAAGCAGAGAGTTTCCTTCGGACAGCCTTCGCCGAGCCATTTGTTCATATTCTGACAGCCGTAAGCGAGCAGTTCCTGATTGCGTCTGATAGTGAAGCCGTCGGGACTTCCTGCCATAAGTCCGAGACCGATGCTGTCGAGAACACCGAAAATTCCGACAGTCGGAAAGAGATCTTCAAGATTTTTGTCAAATTCAGCAGCCGATACGCCATATTTCTCACGCAGATATATAGCATGGGAAACAGTGCAGGCGAGGATCTGGTTGAGGTAGATATGGTATTCGCCTGAGAGAATGAGCGGCTTTTTGCCAATAGCCTCAACGAGTTTTTCAGCGGTGGAGATGCACTCCTGTGATGTTTCGGGAAGAATATTAAGCTCAACGAAACCGGTGAGCTTTACGGGATAGAAGAAGTGAAGACCGAAACAGCGTTCTTTGTGGGAGATACCGCTGAATACTTCAGGTATGCTGAGTGACGAGGTATTGCTGAGCAGAAGGCACTTCTCCGAAACAACAGCGTCGAGTTTAGAGAAGATGTCTTTTTTAACGTCCATTTTTTCAAAGACGGCTTCGATTATGATATCGCATTTGCTCATAGCATTGATATCATCGGTAAATGAGAAAGAATCCTTTTTGAATTCATATTCCTCCTCGGTGAGCTTGTTTCTTTTCAGGCTCTTGCCGAGTGATTTCATAACAGCCGCAGTATTTTCCTCTGCACCGTAAAGGTCGAGTACCGTGAAGCGGTCTGTTTTCAGCTTGTCGAAAAGGAGGGCGAAAATATCCTTTCCCATCTTTCCGTAGCCAATAATTCCTATTTCCATCGTTCAATTTTCCTTTTTATATAATTTGATATATTCCTTACAGCGGCTGCCGTCGAATTCACCGCATTTTTCAGCGATAAAGTCTATCAGGCGGTACGCTTCGGGTAAACTTTGTTTTTTATCTGCAAGAATATCAGCCCAGCCGAGTTCATAAGCTCTGTCAGCGGATATAAGTTCGCCCGACATTACAAGTTCAAAGGCAGTCTGCAAACCGCAGATATCGATAGTTCTTGCAATTCCGCCGAGAGCGGGGAGTATGCCGAAAGTAGATTCGGGCTGACCTACTCTTGCGTTTTTTTCCACAATTCTGAAATGGCTGTTGACGGCAATTTCGCTGCCTGAGCCGATGCAGAAACCCGTAACTGCGCTTACAACAGGGAAAGGCAGTTCACGGAGAAAAGTGAATAAGTGTTTTTGTTTAAGATGACTTTCAGGGAGTATTCCCGTGCTGTCATCATAGATTTCTTTTGTTGAGCGTTCAGCGAGAGCCTCGACATCAGCACCGACGCTGAAATGTCTGCCGCCGCCGCAAATTACCATGCCTTTGATACCGCCCTGTTTTGCCCTTTCTTCGACCTGAGCCATAACGGCTTCATATTCCTCGAAGAAGCTGCCTGTCATGAGGTTATTGCCGGCGGAGTTCATGGTAAGCGTGAGCACTCCGTTTTCTTCTGTCAGTATAAGTGATTCATTCATCAGGAGTTTCCTCCTTTATTTTTTCAGCCATAAGGCGGTAGAAAGCCTTTGACTCACATTCGAGCACCTTATCGGCGTTATAATTTCTTGCAGCGGTAAAGCAAGCGGTGATCTCGGCAGCCTGTTTGGGATTTTTGTCCTTGAACAGTTTGTGAGTGTAATCCCCGATATTTTCGGCAGGAATGACCATGTCGAAGAAACGTGAGATATTTTCATCGGGAGCATCTGCGGCAAGAGCAGTCATGAACGGTGCATTGCGGAAAAACTCTGTAACGGCGTTTATATCACCGACAGAGGAGATCCCGTCACCCTTTATGATAACAAGAGAGGGCTGACCGAACTGAATGCCGACAAGTTCGCTGAGAGCGGATATACCGCTTATTTCAGCATAGAATTCATTATTTACAAGGTTCATCGGGTTCACTCTCCAGACATAATTTTACAGCTTCGGGAGCGTCGCAGATAATGCGTTCACGATCCACGAGAGCGATTTTTCCGTTGACTTTGCAGGCGATAGTATCATCTGACTGTCTGATAATAAGATGCCGATAGTTGATGAGACCGCTTTTCAGCCATAATTTGCTGTCTATGCGGACTTCATCGAGGAGTTTCAGTTCATGCATATATCGCTGTGTACTTTCGAGCACTACAGGGAAAAGTCCGTCTGCCTCGATTTTTCCGAGGAGATCGTTAGAACTGAAGAAGTTCCAGAGAGCAGTTTCGGCATACTGAAGGTAAACAGAATTGTTTACGTGACCGAACGAGTCGAGTTCATATCCCCGCACAGTCAGTCTGTATGTACTTCGCTTCATTGCTTTGATGCCTCCGCAAGAGCGGCTTCAAACATACCCTTTGAAGGATCGGTGCAGCCGTCCTCCGCAAGATTAATGGTATTGATGATAGCGTGTATCTGAGTGAGGGATTTGCCTGCGAGAAGTTCTTTGACGAAAGCCATTGTTTCGCCGAGGGAATTTTTCTGTTCGCTCATCTGAGTGATGAGACCGACAGAGAGAGCGTCCTTTGCAGAGATCATTTCGCCCTGTAAGATCATTCTGAGGGCTTTTTCTCTGCCGAGAAGTCTGTAGAGACGCTCCATGCCGCCCATTCCCGGGACAACGCCGTGCATGATTTCAGGCAGACCGAGGAAAGCAGACGGAGAGGCGATGCGGAACTGACAGCTGAGAGCAATTTCAAGTCCGCCGCCGAAACAGCCGCCGTTAATGGCAGCAGCCGTAATTATCGGGAGCTTTTCGATAGTGCGGAGAAGTTCCCTTGATCTTTCAAGTTTAGCTGAAAGGGTATTGCCGTCGGCAGTGCCGAAAAGAGAGACATCAGCACCGTGAGAAAAATGCCGTCCCTTGCCTGTTATGACAAGAGCTCCCACCTGCGGATTTTCATCAAACCAGCCGAGGAGCTCGTCACGGTCAATGAATTCAGGCTCGGAGAGCAGATTTTTCGGACCGTTTTCTATGGTGAGAATGGCAATATTATCTTCGGCGTGTAATTCCGATAAATTAGATATCACCGCATATACCTCACTGGTTTACGATATCGTTTCCGTACTGATATATCTTGCAGAACATTTCGATAACGTCACTCATTGTGTCCATAGGAGCCTTGAGCATATATTTGCCGATGCTCTGGAGCTTGATGTCGAGGTTATATTTCTCGTCGGTCATTTCGATAAGCTCAACAAACATGAGTGAGTCGCTTCCGAGGTCATTCTGCGGATTTGTCTCCATAGTGATCTCTGACTTGTCAACGTCGCATTCTTCAGCGTAGTAGTCAAAAATCATATCTGTGATTTCCTGTCTGATTTCTTCTGTAATTTCTCTCATTTTAATTACCTCCATATATGGCAGTGAGTGCTGCCGTTTGTTTGTACAACCTGTTTTGCAACAGGTAGTGATGATAATAATAATATATGGCTCTGATGCTTCACTTCATGACATCGGAGCACAATGAAAATCCACATTACGAGTAAAAATCCTCAATAGTATAGATTTTGCATTTTCTGCTGATACGTGAAAACTTTTTCACTGCGCCGTTTGCGCTGATATCATAAAATTCCTTAACGCCCGATTCTTCGAGCTTTTTTATAGCAAGATCCCAGCGGATGGGAGTGTAAACATTCAGTTGATTTTCTTTAAGGACTTCGCCTGCCGTTGTAAGCACTCTGCAGTTGAAAACCGAGAGGATGGGGTACAGCGGATCGTTATACGGAACAGATCCACAGAAATCTATATATTCACCTGCGTACTGCTTCATAAAAGGATGATGAAAAGCAAGACCAGCATTGAAACGCAGTGTTTTGATCGCACCTTCCTGTACGCAGTATTCAAGAGCCTTTTTAAGGGCATCGGTTTTGCCGCATAACATCGTATGGAACTTGGAATTTCCGCTTCCGACTATGAGATCGTCCTGTGAGAATCTGTCTTTTAAAAGCTCGGTCATTTCGTCGTAAGAGAAACCGATGACAACGCCAATATCGGTGTCCAGAGAGTTGTCGGAGAGACATTTTATGACAGAGCGGTTTTTCATGACGATATCAAGTGCAAAATCATAGCTGTAACAGCCGAAAGCAGCGCCTAAGCTGACGATGCCCATGCTGTATCCTGCGCCGATATCGGGCGTGATGCCCTTTGAGATGAGATATTCATAAATTACCTTGTCACACATCAGGGATACCAGCCATTCGGCAATACGGCGGTTGTTGAACGGGTTTTTTTCGATATCCTTGCAGAGACCGAGACGTTCAAAAGATGTATCATAATAGCTGATGTATTTGTCATAAAGTTCAGGCGGCAGGGAAGATGTCATTTTTTCCGGCTTTACGCCTATACCATTAAAAAGAAACGCTTTATTGTACATTTAGAACTCCTTTGTTCATGCATTAAACAAAAACATTTTCTCTGATGAAAAAGATTTATTATATAACATTTTACCATTTTGCATAGTAAAAGTCAATAGAGAAACTGCTTTTTTGTGTTTTTATATAACAAAAAGCATTATTATTTTAAATATTAATATTAAAAAATAATAACAATCAGAGTTTAATAATAAGGCAATGCCGTAGAAAAACATAGAATATTTCGTGCGGCATTACCTTGTCATAACGTTTTTGCAGAATGATAGAGGCTGTTTTATGCTGTTTTCTGTGTTTGTACCTTAGCTGATCTTACAGTGATGAGTTTTGCTTTATAAAGAGCATATCCGACAGCGGCAGTAACAACGGTTGCGGCTATCATCTCGAAAATTGCGTTTAAGCTTATTGAAGCGACGATATAAGCGAGGAAACCTTTTCCTGCCATTGAATTTTTCATGTACTCAGTCGAACCGAAAGCGATGACCAGAGATGACATGAACAGTATTGTGTTGAAAAGTGCTGTGCAGAAGCCTGTTATCGCACATGATATGCGGACATCGATTTTTTTTGTAAGCAGATTAAACAGCAGACCAACAAGCAGACCGTCGGTAAAACGTGGGAGAAAGCGCTGTAAAAAGCAGAGCAGAGGACTGCCTGTTTCTTCAAGAAGTGCGATACCCATAAGGCTTGGAGTTCCGATGCTGAAACACTGCAAAAAGCTGAAAATTCCGAAAACGCCGCCGATAATAGCACCGCCTGCAGGTCCCATGGATACTGCGGCAATGGCAACAGGAATGACATTCAGCGTGATAACGAGCGGGCCGACCGGGATAGAGCCGATTGCCGTGAACGAGAATACTGCAACGACGGCTGTGAGCAAACCGAGCAGTACCAGTGATTTGGTGTCTGAAATAGATTTCATATTAAGTTCCTCCTTGTTACTACTCCTAAAATAAGGATATAATACAATACAATTATAATATCATATTTTTGCCAAAAAGTAAATAGATAATTTATAGAATTTCAGGTACAGAGGCTTAAATATTAAGTTAACACCGCACAAAGCGCAGTAAAACATATGCATATTTATAACAATCTATTTTCAAAATGTAAAAGCTAAAGAGAATATTACGTTTTGTATAATTATATAGATATTTATTAAGCATATACGGTTAAAACATAAACAAAAAGCGCTTATAATAATAATGCTGATTGACTTTGACAGCAATGGAAAGTAAGTAATACTGGACATTAAGAACATCTTATGGTGAAATTGTATAAAAAATCAGAAGAAAATTCTATGAAATACTTTGCCGAAAAATATTGCAATTTGTATATATGTGTGCTATAATATGGTTGTTGAAGTACATAACGTGTGCATATCCGGACTTCGGTTCGGAAAGCAGCGGAATATCAACGGAATGAGGTGAACTTGATGAGATTCAACACTGCACGCTTTCTGATTTGTCTTAAAATCTGACATAAGAAAGGGGGATGTTATGAAGACAGAAACATCCCGTCACTTCCGAAAACGCATATTAAGCGCAGTAATCTCGGCAGTTATTGCAATGACATACGGAGTGCCGAATTCTTTTCCGATAAACTCAGCAGCTTTGACTACAGAACAGACACAGCAGTACGATACAGCAGAATTCATAAACGGAATCACCGAAACCAAGGACGGATATAGAATTTTCGCCTTTGAATCGGTTTCCTGTCCGGAAAATATCAGAGCAAATATCACATCACCATTATATCACACAGTCACAGTAGTTACACAGCAGACAGATATACTCACCGATGCAGCAGAATATCCGAACGATATCGGAAGAAGCATAGAGCAGCAAAAAGTCACAGTATGTGCAGGCGATGATATCAACTTTGCCGCAGAAAAACGAAAGTATGAAGCGGCATCAGCAGAACTTGCAAAGCTTGCGGATTCATATGCCTCAATTGACGAAAACGGAATAATCCTTGAAAAAAACGTACTCAATGTGCTCAATATTACGGCTGACGAAAATTCTGCATCACTGAAATTCAGCGATATTACAGAAAAATTCAGCGTAAAGGGCATGACATCCAACAATAACGAAAAACTGACATTGCTCGTCAATATTGATCTTGCAGGAAGGTCTGATATCGGTTTTGTGCCGGATCTGACATTCAACACGGAAAATGCTCAGCAAAATAATAAATCAACGGATACACAAATAATCGTTCTCTTTAATCTCCATAACGCCGCAAAAAACAATACAGCAGCAAAATTCACCGACAAATTCACAAACGGACATATTCTTGCACCAGACTGCAATATTTCTGTAAACCGAATAAACGGTAATATAACAGCTAACAGAATTGAAGCCACCGATGTGTCCGATATGAAGATCTTCGGCAATTACGACAAAATAATTCAAAATGACACTGTAACAGACTCAGAAGCCGCAGACATATGCAGCGACAGCGGGACTGTCAACCACGATGCCGGTAAAGCAGAGGAAACTCTCTATCGTTGGGAAAATGAGTTTACAGACGAGGCAAAAACAATCACAGCAATAACACAGAATTACAATACAGCAGAAAATTATGCTTCACAAAACGGAAACGGTCTCAGTACCGCAGGCAGCAGAAATGCGCCCGACACTTCCACTGAACCGATGACGAAAAAAATAAAAACTGATATCGGCGGCAGGAATTCTGCCGGTACGATAGTCATTCCTACAGTTATGGATTCAGGCATTACTTCCGATGCCTTTGCAGAAAGACGGACATCAGCCGTATCAGTCGGAACGATCATAAGTGGTACTGCAAAAATAACGGACAAGTCACAGAATGACACAGAATCCGTAAGCGGTACAAATACCCTTCACGAAAGATCAGCTCCATGCAGATATTCCGAATCAAGCAACGCAGCATTCAGTGCTGACGAACCTTCATCTTCGGACGGCAGAAAATCTGTCACATCAACAAGCAGTGCTTACTCAGACACAGCGGCGATACTCCGAAAAGGCAGGGCAATATTCGCTCATAAGGCAATGAACGGTCTTGTTCCTGAATATGTAACGTCTGACTGTGTTCCCGTACATTGTACTTCAGCAAGCAGTTTCAATGACTGCAAAAAATATACAGTAAATGATGATGCAACAGAAAGCGGCATGATCACGAATACCTCTCTCACTAACGAAGGCTTTGCCTATGCATTGCCCGATCATACAGCTTTACAAGGATATACACCAGAATATTCACCCGCAGGCGATGAACCTGCAAACGTTTCATCAGATCCAGCATATGATGCACTAAAGCAAAAGAATAAAGAAAGAAAAAGTTCCGGTATATATGAAAAAAATGGATATAACCTCACTTCTGAAAACTTGAATGACATTTACAGCAATGAATCAGCAAGAATTACGGCAGAATCCAACAAAAATAGCAATATAGATTTGGCAGATACCACAATAGAACGCACCAATAAAATTAACTCAGATACAGCATCAGCTTCAGCAGATATCACTAATGAACAGAACTTGAATTCAGCAGAAATTACAGAAAATCATACCAATACAGCAAATGTAAATGCAGAAGATATTACAGAAAATTACAGAGATACAAATAACAGAAATAAAGCAGAAATAAAAGTAAAATATAGTAATGACAGAAATATTGAAACATCAGAAAATAAACCGAATGACCATGATACAGACTATTCATACGCAGCAGAACAAAAAATCATTCTCAGCAATCTATCAGCAATAAACTCAGCTATTCAGACTAATACAGCTAAAAAATCAGAGGAATCAGATATAACATCAGAATCAGAAACAACTACAGCTTCCGACGTACCACAGAATGAAGAAACAACTACAGAAACAACAGCATCAGCAGATACAGGAATAACCACATCAGAAACCACTACAGCCACGGCAACGGATACAGCAGATAATATTTCAGATACAGAAACAGATACAGCATCAACTACGGTAACAACATCAAAATCAAATGTCAGAGTTATCAGACGTGATGATGATGACATACCTGTAACGGGCGTAACACTTACGATTACAGGCATGGACAATGAAGGAAATACAATACTGTTTAAGGATAATATTGTAAAAACAGGTGAAAATGTCAAGGTCATTGCCGGAGACGGCGTGGAAATAAGCTGGATAACCGGCACTTCCCCGATGGAGTTTTGTCTCCCCGACGGATACTTCTTCATACATGAGGCGGATGCGCCCGAAGGTCATAATTCTCCCGATGATATTATGATAATAATTTCGGAAGGTGAAATGATATCGGCAGGCGGTGAAACGCCTGAAACTACGCTTATCATACTCAAAGAAGAAGTGGCAGGGCCTGAACATACCACAGGAGATACTTCATACAACTACATCACCACAACAACCACATCAGCAGTGAAGAAAACATCTTCCGAAAAGAAGTCGTCAGCCAAGACACCGCAGACAGGTGTAGGCGGCGTTGAAACAATTACGGCTGTATTTGCCCTTGCGGCAGCGGCGGCTTATGTATCACGCAGAAAAAACGGCTGAAAACAGGAGTGTTTATCTTCTGAATGAAAGCTGATAATATGAAAAAAGAGGACTGGCGGAGTTTTTCGTCAGTCTTTTTTTGCAAGGATATAAACAGGGATGCACAGAATGTGTCCCTGTATTTTTTTATGAAAATTGATTTCCGTGCTTTTTTGAAAAAATACTTGTCAATGCGTTACAAATGTGTTATACTTAATTGAGCGCAGAAAATTATTTCTGCATATTATGATTCAGGAGGTGCAGTATGAGTTCCGACCCTTATGGGAATTGCAATTTAATATCCCACTCGATCCGACGGATGCTCATGCTCTCTGACTTTCGTCGGAAATAACGGCGAAAGGAGCAGTCCGTATATAGATCTGCGGACTAAAAACAAAATGATAAACTTCTATACATCCGAAAACGGCAGTCTCTGCCAGCGTGAAGAACCTGAAACAGGATGCTGGGTATCTGTCGTTGATCCCACTCCCGAGGAGGTAAGGGAACTTATAGAAGGCTACGGTCTCGACAGCGGTTTCGTAAAGTCGTCAATAGATGAGGAGGAATCGTCACGTATCGAGCGTGAGGACGACCAGACGCTCATTATTATAGATACGCCTGTATCGGCTGTTGACGATGACAAGACACGCAACTTCTATACAATGCCTATGGGCATAATCATCACCGAGGAGTATGTTTTCACAATTTCTATCAAGGAGACACAGATAATCAAAGAGGCTGAACGAGGCGGCATCAGAAATCTCCGCCCAAGCTTCAAGACGAGATTCGTTCTCCAGCTTCTTCTGCGCATTGCGGCGCTTTTCCTGACATACCTGAAACAGATAGACAAGATATCATCTGCCGCTGAACAGGAGCTTCACGATGCCATGAAGAACGAGCTTCTCATGCAGCTCCTTGCACTTGAAAAGTCACTCGTTTATTTTTCAACGTCACTGAAGGCAAACGAGGGTACTATCGAGAAAATTTTCCGTGGGCGTGTCATCAAGCTTTATGAGGAAGATCAGGATCTGCTTGAAGATGTGCTCATCGAGATGAAACAGGCAATTGAGATGGCGAGCATATACACGGGAATTCTTTCGAGTATGATGGACGGATTTTCGTCAGTTATCTCAAATAATCTGAATATGGTCATGTGGAGACTCACTATCGTCACTATCCTCATGCAGATACCGAACATCATCTTTGCGCTTTACGGCATAAATACGGTTGACCTGCCGGTGCCGTATACATGGTTCCCGATAACTCTTGCGGTGATACTGACGCTTATCGCATCGGTGATACTCAACAAATGGAAGAAAAAATGAAATTACGGGCTGTGCATTCGCACGGCTCGTTTTTTGTAATACAAAAAGGACAGGCACCGCTGTTGGTGCTTGTCCTTGATTGTATGTGACGTATGCCGCAGATGATTTACGGCATTATTTTTTCTTTCGCAGTACGAATAACGCTCCGCCTGAACATATCAGTACTGCCGCCGCACTGACAGGAAATTCAACACCTGTTCCGGGGCCGGTTATTTTTTTCTTAGTTGTTGCTTTGGTTGTTGACGTTGTTGTTTTTGTAGTTTTTTTGGTTGTCTTTGCCTTTGATGATGTAGTTTTCTTTGAGGATGTGGTTTTGGCTTGGGTTTTGGTCGTTTCCTCAGCAATTTCCTGTTCGGCAGGTTCTTCTGTTTGCTTTGGTTTCTTTGCTGTAGTTTTAGCTGTAGTTCTTGTTGTGGCTTTGGTCGTTTTGATTCTTGCGACAGTACGGTGCGGTTTAGAAGTAGTAGTTGTTATAACTTTTTTCGCTGTGGATATTGTTGAAGCGACCGGGACAGGGCTGTTGACATATGTAGGCGGTGATTCGTTGTATACTGCCTGAATGCGTGTTTCCGTGTCGCCGTATGGCACACCCTTTGCATAGTGATAGCACACTACACGATAAAAACCTGATTCATTAGCCTGAACCTTTAAGTTATTGATACTGAAATACTTGCTGTCAGTAGCAGTAAGGTCATTCAGTTCCTGATAGTCAGTCCATTCCGAGCCGTCCTTACTGAACTGCACTGTGAATGATTTATAGCTGACCTCCTCCATTTCAGATGAGAGCTGAGTTTTTGCTGTGATTTTAATGATGCCGCCTGAACTTGCAGTACAGGACAGAGTACATTTTTCAATAAGGCCGATTGCCTTTTCATAATCTTCATAGACTGTAGTATCAATTGCAAATGCTTTCCCCTGAATCGGTAATAGCATTAAAACTGCTCCGAGAACAGCTGCTGCTAATAATTTCCATCTCATCATATGTGCAGCCTCACCTTCCGTTCATCAAAGAGGCTGGCACAAAACCTGAAGCAAGCTTGAATATTGCGTCCGTTGAAATGTTATAGCCGTTGATAGTATAGCAGATATCATCATGAACGAAAACGGCTGTTGCCCTGTTATTAAGCGGGAAAACATATATATGTGTACCGTTTACATCTTCATCTCTTACGTCATTGCTGTCGCTTGGGATAAGTACTTCGGGCATCATTTCAGCTGAGTCATATTTTTCAAGCGAAATTGTAAACATCTGGGTATTTCCGTTTTCAAAAGTAAAATAGAAATCATTTGAATCTGCCATATGCTCATAATGGCTTTCTGTCATTTCAAACACGCCGTCATAAGCTATTTCAGGCGGAAGTTCACTTGGCACGAATGGTTCAACGCCATGTTCGCCGCAAAGGTCGAGCATACAGTTTACGACATATTCGGAAGACTGAGCTGGATCTGTGTCCTCACCAGGAAGTGAATACTCCTGCGGATCAACTCCGGGCTGTGCGCCGAGGTCGATAGTATAGCCGCCCTTTGACTTTCTAAGGATAGTATCCCAGAGGTTTTCACCGTGAGTAAGCAGCGTATAGCAGTTTGCAGCGAGACCTGCGATAAAACAAGCACTGATACCTGCCGCAAATTTTTTGATGAAGGTGAAATCCCTGCGTTTTCTTGTCGAAGCTTTTTTGAGGATAACACTGGTATCAGGCTGCGGGATTTCGTCATCAGAAACGTCCATAATAGCTGATGTAAGCTCACAGATAGTATTATAATCTATTTCTTCATCTGATTTGAGGAATTCTTCATCGAGCATTTTCTTCAGATCAGATATCATCTGGTTATCAGAGATAAGATGCGCCATAAGGCTTGAAGCCGATTTTTTGACATCAGCAAAGCTTCTGCGTCTGCTTTCTGCGGCTCTCTGGAGAATGGCATCGGTATCAGGCTTTGGAATTCTGACTCCCGATATTTCGACGATAGCGGCTGTCAGTTCACTGATAGCGTTGTAGTCTTTTTCATTTTCCGGCTTCTGAATTTCGTCATCAAACATTTGTCTCAGGTCGGATAACATACTGCTGTCTGAGAAAAGATGTATTTTTTCAGCAGAAGCAAGACTATTGCAGACGGCTGCTTTTTTTATGATGGCATTTATATCGGGCTGAGGAATATTGTCGCCTGACAGCTCGACGATAGCTTCTGTAAGTTCGCTTATGGTATTGTAATTCTTTTCATTTTCCGGTTTGCTGATTTCCTCATCGAGCATTTGTCTCAGGTCGGATATCATGCTGCTGTCGGAGAAAAGATGTACTGTATCTGAAGAAGTAATACTGCTGCCCGAGGCTGCTTTTTTAAGGATAGCATTAACATCGGGCTGCGGAATTTCGACGTTTGATATATCAATAATAGCTTCTGTAATTTCGTTTATAGTATCGTAGTCCTTTTCGCTTTCCGATTTGCGTGTCTCCTCATCGAGCATTTGTCTCAGATCGGAAATCATCAGTTTATCGGAGAAAAGGTTTGCTGTCAGACCTGTAGCTGTTTTTTTAGTGTGGGTAAAATTCTTGCGTCTGCCCTCGGCAGCTTTTCTGAGGATAGCTTCCGTATCGGGCTGAGGAACTTCGGTGTCGGATATATCAACAATAGCTGATGTAAGTTCACAAATTGTATTATAGTCTCTTTCATCATCTGATTTCAGAAATTCTTCTTCGAGCATCCTTCTCAGGTCCGATATCATGCGGTTATCTGAAAAAAGATGCTTCATCAGACCTGCCCTGCCTTTCATGTAATCACTCCCTTTTTCGTAATATCAGGCAGCCGTGCTATACTGCCTGTATCAATCCATTCCTGTCTGTATTATATATTTATCTGCTGTCTCTCAGCTTTTTCTTTATTTTATGTACTTTCTGGTACATTGCTGCGAGAGATATTCCAAGTTTTTTAGCGGCGGCGCTTCTCTGACCGTAGTCGGTATCATAATAAGCTTCAAGAAGCTGACGTTCCTCAGAAGAAAGTATATCGAGAGGGCTGTCATCTGCATCTTCGGGGAAACTGCTTTCTGCCGCCATTTCCGCAATTACCTCGGGATTATTTTCGATGCTGACATCCGTTGTAGGATTTTTTCTCAGGCAGGCTTTTATGACATTATCGGCTGTACGATAGAGCCATATTCTGATATTATCAGCGGTTTCAAGCTTATCATGCTTCTGAAAGAAGATGACGAAAACCTCCTGAGTGCAGTCCTCTGCCGAATGATGTCTGTAATTCAGTTTAACAAAACAGTAACTATAAATTTCACGATAATAGGTTGAGATTATTTTTTCGCAGGCTTCATGCTCGATCACTGCCATCACTCCCTGTCCTGCAATTTATATTAAAACGAATAGTTAGAATAATTCAAATGTGCAACAGGATTATGAGAATCAGCACTGCGCAAAACCTTGTTAAAATATAAATGTCAGAAAACAGCTTAGTTTTTATCATTTAGCCGAAACTTTGTATGAATAAACAATTCGTATGACTGCTCATTATTCATAGTGACAAACGAACAAAAAAACATACTTTTTCTTATAATCCTATATATATATTTTACCATAGCATAGTTAAAAAGTCAATCCTTACCCAAAGAAAAAATGTAGATTATTTGATGCGTTTTTCGGCAGATTTCACATATATCGTTACATATGGCATATTTCATGCACCTGTGGTGTACGGATAAACAAGAAAAAAACGAACAGTCCATAATTCCCCGAAATAAAAAAATATTATGTTTTGCCCTAAAATAAAGAGACAGCCCGAAAGCTGTCTCTTTTGAAATAATATATGGTATTGTAAATAGAAGATTGCGTTGTATAATTATGTATTTGTGTCAGCGAGCGAAAGCAGATTGACCGCCCCGTACAGAGTAAGGCGATAAGCCGTCCCCGTGACCGCCAGCGGGGGCTTCCCGCCTTAATACATACCGCCTGCAGGCATTGCAGGAGCGGCAGGAACATCTTCCTTGATATCAGCTACAAGGCTTTCTGTTGTAAGAACCATTGATGCAACTGATGCTGCATTCTGGAGTGCTGAACGTGTTACCTTGGTAGGATCTACGATACCAGCAGGAATCATGTCTGTGTAAACTTCATTATATGCGTCAAAGCCGTAGCCTATCTTGCGTGAACGGATTATCTTGTCAACGATAACGCTGCCTTCAAGACCTGCGTTTTCTGCGATCTGACGGATAGGAGCTTCGAGTGCCTTGAGGATTATCTTAGCGCCTGTCTTTTCGTCGCCTTCAAGTGTAGGAACAAGCTTGTTAACAGCCGGCATAGCGTTGATGAATGCTGTACCGCCGCCTGCAACGATACCTTCCTCGACAGCAGCCTTTGTAGCAGCAAGTGCATCTTCGATGCGGAGCTTCTTTTCCTTCATTTCGATTTCAGTAGCAGCGCCTACCTTGATAACAGCAACCCCGCCTGCAAGCTTAGCAAGTCTTTCCTGAAGCTTTTCACGGTCAAAGTCTGATGTAGTAGTTTCGATTGCAGCTCTTATCTGTGCAACTCTTGACTGGATAGCAGCCTTATCGCCTGCGCCGTCAACGATGATAGTATTTTCCTTCTGGATAACTACCTGTTTAGCCTGACCAAGCTGTGCGATAGTAGTCTCTGTGAGTTCAAGACCGAGTTCAGATGAGATTACCTCGCCGCCTGTGAGGATAGCGATATCCTTGAGCATTTCCTTGCGTCTGTCACCGAAACCAGGTGCCTTGACTGCGGCAACCTTGAATGTTCCACGGAGATTGTTGAGGATGATAGTTGTAAGAGCCTCGCCCTCAACGTCCTCAGCGATGATAACAAGCTTTTTGCCCATTTTTACTATCTGTTCGAGGAGCGGGAGAATGTCCTGAATTGTGGAGATCTTCTTGTCTGTGATGAGTACGAATGCATCGTCATAAACAGCTTCCATTTTGTCAGCGTCTGTAACCATGTAAGGTGAGATATATCCTCTGTCGAACTGCATACCCTCAACAACTTCGCTGTATGTCTCGGCAGTCTTGCTTTCCTCGATAGTGATAACGCCGTCGGAAGTAACCTTTTCCATAGCCTCAGCGATAAGCTTGCCGACATTTTCATCAGCAGAAGAAACAGTACCTACTCTTGCGATATCCTCTGAACCCTGAACAGCCTTTGAATTTTCAACGATAGCCTTTACAGCCACGTCAACAGCCTTAGCGATACCCTTTTTGAGAACCATCGGATTAGCACCTGCGGCGATGTTCTTCATACCCTCACGAACGATAGTCTGAGCGAGGAGAGTAGCTGTTGTAGTACCGTCACCGGCGGCATCGTTTGTCTTTGTGGCAACTTCCTTGACGAGCTGTGCGCCCATGTTCTCGAAAGCGTCTTCAAGCTCGATATCCTTAGCGATAGTAACGCCGTCGTTTGTGATGAGCGGAGCGCCGAACTTCTTGTCAAGAACAACGTTTCTGCCCTTCGGGCCCATTGTTATTCTAACGGTATCAGCGAGCTTGTCGATACCTGTCTGGAGTGCCTTTCTTGCGTCTTCGCCGTATTTTATATCCTTAGCCATAATTAAAATCTCCTTTATAAATTGATGTTAATGAAATTCCGCTGTTGACGGTCATGTATGCGGTCAATCATGAAGGGGAGCACGGGGGCGTGCTCCTCTACAAGTTCTGCGGAATAATAATGTTATAATGCGCTGTGTTATCAGTCAACAACAGCGAGGATGTCTTCCATTTTAACGATGATGTATTCTTCGCCTTCAAGCTTTACGTTAGTACCTGAATATTTGGAGATGAGGACTTTATCGCCCTTCTTTACTTCCATTTTAACGTCAGAAGTTCCGGGGCCAACTTCAACGACCTGAGCGACCTCCGGCTTTTCCTTAGCTGAACCTGAAAGGATGATGCCGCTTTTTGTAGTTTCCTCGGCTTCGGTCATTTTTACAACAACTCTGTCCTGTAATGGTTTGATAGTCATATATATACCTCCTGAATAAAATTAGTAGATCAAGTTTTTAGCACTCTCTTGTTCGGAGTGCTAAGTATATTTTACCATGTTTTTCTGATAAATCAAGTCTATTCTTAAAACTTTCACAAACTTTGGCGTTATGCACAATATTGTTGAAACGGTGTGCAAAACGTTTTTAAGCGATTTGCCCACATGAATTGAAGTGAGAAAAATAATTCTGTAAATATGTGAAAACACGAAGTATTTCATTGACAAACAGCAATTCGGGTGATATAATTAAACTTGTGTAAGCATGGACTGTTTAATCAGCCGGGTATATTATAATAAGTAAATAATGCCATTCATTGCCACGGGCACACGGAATTATTTTATCATTGATATACACAGCAAAAAAATCTCACATCAGTCCTCATGAGGTGCGTTAACGCCCTTATTCTGCAGAAAGGAGTAGGCTTGCCATGAGTAATTTATTGAATCCCGAATTTAAGATAAGAGAGGTCGCCGAGCGAATTAAAGCCTTGCGTGAAACGGTAGGTCTGACTCCCGAAGAAATGGCGGAGAAAACAGGAGTAACACCTTATGAATACCTCGCATACGAGGGAGGAGCAAAGGATTTCAGCTTCACCTTCATCTATAAATTCGCAAATGCCTGCAATGTCGATATCACTGACCTTATGGAGGGTGAAAGCCCACGTATCAACAGCTTCGACATCACAAGAAAGGGAGAGGGACTTCCTATCGCAAGAAGAACAGGTCTGAGCTATCTGCGCCTTGCTCCGAAATTCAAGGACAAAATTGCAGAACCATTCCTCGTTACTATACCATATGTTGACGAGAAGTTCAGAGTTCCTCATCCTCATACCCACGACGGTCAGGAAATGGATATCGTTATCAGCGGTCAGCTCAAGGTTCAGGTCGGCGACAACGTTGAGATACTCAACGAGGGCGATTCTATCTACTATGACAGCTCCGAACCCCACGACGAATGGGCAATAGGCGGTCAGGAATGTAAGTTCTACGCTATCGTATGCGGTCAGAACCAGCATCCGTCCCGTGCTATCAAGCACATTGAGCCTGTTATCCTTTCAGGTATCACAAACTTTGACCTTGCCAACGTTGAAAATCCTGTTGCTGACAAGTTCGTAGACCTCGAAACAAATGACGACGGTTCACTCAAAAGCATCAAATTCAAGAATACCGAGACATTCAACTTCGGTTTTGACGTTGTTGACGCACTCGCTGAAAAGTGCCCGGATAAGACTGCTCTTATCCACGTTGCCGACAACATGGACGAGACAAAGTTCACATTCGCCGATATAAAGAAATATTCCAACATGACGGCTAACTACTTCCGTTCAATGGGCATCAAGAAGGGCGACAAGGTAATGCTCGTATTAAAGAGACACTACCAGTTCTGGTTCTCGATAATCGCTCTCCACAAGGTCGGCGCAGTAGTTATCCCTGCAACAAATCAGCTCGTTCAGCACGACTTCACATACCGTTTCAAGGCAGGTGACGTTAAGGCTATCGTCTGCACATCCGACGGAGACGTTGCTCATCAGGTTGACCTTGCGATCGAGGAGACAGGTCTTGACATCAAGAAGCTTATCGTAAATAATCCCCGTGAAGGCTGGATGTTCTTCGATGACGGCATAAAGAGATGTTCTGACGTTTACGAAAGACCGACTGATCCGAATGAGCTTTCATGCGGCAAAGAACCTAACCTCATGTTCTTCACATCAGGTACTACGGGTTATCCGAAGATCACCGCACACAGCCACCTCTATGCTCTCGGTCACTTTATCACAGCACGTTACTGGCACAATGTTGATCCGAACGGCATTCACTTCACAATTTCAGATACAGGCTGGGGCAAGGCACTTTGGGGCAAGCTCTACGGTCAGTGGCTCAACGAGACCTGTATCTTTGCATATGACTTTGACAGATTTGACGCAAACAAGATACTTCCATTGTTCAAGAAGTACAATATCACAACATTCTGCGCACCGCCTACAATGTACCGTTTCTTCATCAGAGAGGATCTGAGCAAGTTCGACCTGAGTTCTATCAAGTATGCGGCTGTTGCAGGTGAGGCTCTCAACCCTGAGGTATACAACCAGTTCCTCAAGCACACAGGCGTTAAGCTTATGGAGGGCTTCGGTCAGACTGAATCCACACTTATTATCGGCAACTTTGTCGGCATGGAGCCGCGTCCGGGTTCAATGGGCAAGCCGAGCGTACAGTATAATGTTGATATCGTTGATGCTGAAGGCAAGCCGTGCAAGACAGGTGAGACAGGCGAAATAGTAATCCACACCGAAAACGGTGCACCTGTTGGTCTTACACTTGGCTATTACAATGCTCCTGAAAAGACAGAGGAAGTATGGCATGACGGTCTCTACCACACAGGCGATACTGCATGGAGAGATGAGGACGGCTATTTCTGGTATGTCGGACGTGTTGACGATGTTATCAAGTCATCGGGCTATCGTATCGGACCATTCGAGATAGAAAGCGTTATCATGGAACTTCCGTATGTTCTGGAATGCGGCGTAAGTGCTGCACCTGATCCGGTAAGAGGACAGGTTGTAAAGGCATCTATCGTTCTCACAAAGGGAATTGTAGGCACTGACGAGCTGAAGAAGGAAATCCAGAACTATGTTAAACAGCATACGGCTCCGTATAAATACCCACGTATCGTTGAGTTCATGGAAGAACTTCCAAAGACAGCAAGCGGCAAGATAAGACGTGCGGCTCTTAAAGAGACGTAATTCAATTTCATGGATTTCAGAGGGGAGTACATTTTCGTGCTCCCTTTTTTGTTTGTATTTCGTGATTTTCGGTTATCTGAATGAAAATCATGGTACATGAAGATGACAGGCAAGATGCCACCTTCCAACAAAACATCAGTACCGCCACGGCATACAACATTTCCAAAACAGATATAACACTATACGCTTTAAACTGCGAAAATCCGTTTTTTTTATCACACATACCATAAAAACGGCATACCTTGAAGTTATATTCGTATTCCGAAAAAATCCGACAAAAAATTAACAACTGCTATTGACACATTGACAAAAAAACGATATAATAGTAAATGAGGAACAATTTGAATTTTCACGAAGTTCCATTGTGCAGAACATTCTGCTTTAATAATGTCAATTTAATCAGGAGGTATCTTACCATGTCATTAACAACAAATCCTAACGTTTTAAAATGGGTTGACGAGATGATCGCTCTCTGTAAGCCTGACAAGGTTGTATGGATCGACGGCTCTAAGGAACAGCTCGACGAACTTACTGCTCAGGTCACATCTCTCCCTGACGGTGATCCTAACAAGATGTATCACCTTAATGAGGAAAAACTTCCAGGCTGTCTCTACCACAGAACTGCCGTTAACGACGTTGCCCGTGTTGAGGACAGAACTTTCATCTGCACCAAGACCAAGGAAGAAGCCGGCCCTACAAATAACTGGTGCGACCCTAAGGAAATGTACGCTAAGCTCACACCTATGTATGACGGCGTTATGAAGGGTCAGACTATGTATATCATCCCATATTCAATGGGCCCTGTTGCATCTCCTATCTCAAAGGTAGGCGTTGAGATCACTGACTCTATCTACGTTGTTCTCAATATGAACATCATGACAAGAATGGGCAAGGCTGCTTTCGATAAGCTCGGCGATTCAAACGACTTCGTAAGAGGTCTCCACTCAAAGGCTGACGTTGATCCTGAAAAGAGATACATCGTTCAGTTCCCTGAGGACAATACAATCTGGTCTATCAACTCTGCATACGGCGGAAACGTTATCCTCTCAAAGAAGTGCTTCGCTCTCCGTATCGCTTCATTCCAGGGCAAGAACGAAGGCTGGATGGCTGAACATATGCTCATCCTCGGCGTTCAGAAGCCTGACGG
>JAZUGG010000025.1:0-11671 GCA_045641105.1 Ruminococcus sp.
CGGATATTCGATGCAGGAGCAGCACCAAGAACTGCGCCTATTTCCATACGCTTTGCAACATAGCCCGGATGATATACTTCTGAAACATGACCTGTGGCAAGACCTATCTGGTTACCGTATGAGCTGTATCCGTTTGCAGCACCGACAGTTATCTTTCTCTGCGGGAGTTTGCCCTTGATAGTGTCCTCAACAGGAACGAGAGGATTTGCCGCACCTGTGACACGCATAGCCTGATATACATATGAACGGCCTGAAAGCGGATCACGGATAGCACCGCCGAGACAGGTAGCCGCACCGCCGAAAGGCTCAATTTCAGTCGGGTGGTTGTGAGTCTCATTCTTGAACATGAGAATCCAGTCTTCAAGCTTGCCGTCGATATCAACCTTTATCTTTACTGAACAAGCGTTTATCTCCTCGCTCTCGTCAAGGTCAGGGAGAAGTCCGTCAGCCTTGAGCTTCTTAGCAGCAAGTGTACCGATGTCCATGAGAGTTATCGGCTTGTTTGTTCTGCCAAGTTCTTCCCTTACGTTAAGGTACATATCGTAAGTGTCCTTGATATAAGGAGCGGCAATATCTACCTTTTCAACATTCGTGAGGAATGTGGTGTGACGGCAGTGGTCAGACCAGTATGTATCTATCATGCGGATCTCGGTAACGGTAGGATCACGTCTTTCCTCGTTGCGGAAGTAATCCTGACAGAACTTGATGTCATCATAGTCCATTGCAAGACCGAATTTATCTATAAATGCGTGAAGTCCGTGTGCATTGAGCTGTGTGAAGCCTTCGAGAACCTCAACGGTTGTCGGTATCTCATAGTTCGTGTCGAGCGACTGAACTGTTTCAAGTGAAGCTTCACGGCTCTCAACAGGGTTGATTATGTATGATTTGATCCTATCAAATTCTTCGTCGGAAATAATGCCTTTTATAATGTATACTCGTGCATTTCTTACACGGCAGCGCTCTCCCTGACGGAGTATCTGGATACACTGCTCACAGCTGTCGGCTCTCTGGTCGAACTGTCCCGGAAGATACTCAACGGCAAAAACTCTCTCATTTTCACCAAGAGACGGCATATCACGGTATACCTTGTCAACGGCAGGCTCTGAAAATACTGTGTTTACAGCAGCTTCAAAGACTTCCTCGCTGAGCTTGTCAGCATCGTATCTGTTGAGTATTCTTACATTCTCTATCTCATATCTGAGTGCGGTTCTGATATCGCTTAATACAGACTGAGCCTCAACAGCAAATTCGGGCTTCTTTTCAACATAAATTCTGAATACGGACATAAAGATCTCCTTCCAATTAATGTCTCTGTTTTTTGAGGTGCATCCGCCTGTTATTGAGGGAAACCCTTTTGAAAAAGGGTTTCCCTCAAACTCCCTTCCTAAAACCTTCAGTATTAGTGGATATCATACCTGACATATGTCATGTATGATACCCTCCATTATATTAAAAGTCTTTGGAAAGGGGTGCGGGGAAGAACCTTTCCTCAGAAAGGTTTGCCCCGATAATCAGCGCAGGTGTTCCCCAAAAACAGGGGACATTTTTCAATATAGTTCCTCGCTGGTGCTGCCGAAGCAGCAATCTGAACTGTACTCTTCTATTGTAACACAAAAAATCCGATTACGCAAACTTTTTTTTGAATTTTTCCGAGAAATTTTTATCATTGTATAATCAGGTGCATAACCGTGGTGAAAATCTTCCTCGTTTTCACGTTCAAACAAAACAGGTACGGTCTTTCCGACAAGTGATGCAAGATATTTTTCACGGCATTCTGCGGCTGTTTCTGTCATTTTATGCCACCTTTCGGTCTTGATGCTCTCAGCCACCTGTCCGTCCATTCTGTCCGCACGAGTACCTTTGCGGCGTGAATAGCGGAAAACATGAACTTTCGAGAAACCAATACTGCGAACAAATTCGACCGACTTTGCAAAATCCTCGTCAGTTTCCTGCGGAAAACCTACCATAACATCAGTCGTAAATGAACAGTCGGGAAAAATATTCCTGATGCGCTCGGTCAGTTCACGGTATTCCGCCGGCGTATATTTGCGGTTCATGGCTTTCAGTGTCCTCTCACAGCCGCTTTGAAGCGACAAATGGAACTGCGGACAGAACTGCGGAAGTGCAGCAAGCCTTTTCAGCAAAGCATCGGACATCATCTCAGGTTCAAGCGAACCAAGCCTTATCCGCTCAATTCCGCTTATATCAGCACATACCTCTGCGGCATCTGCAAGGTCAAGTCCATATTCCCTGCCATAGAACGCAAGATTGATACCCGAAAGCACTATCTCCTTTTTGCCGCCGTCTGCGATCGCCTTAATCTCCTCACGAATGTCATCAAGCGGCTTTGAACGGCATCTTCCCCTTGCATACGGTATCATGCAGTATGAACAGAACTGGTTGCAGCCGTCCTGAATCTTGACGAATGCCCTTGTATTGTCGTCAAAGCGTGAGCATTTCAGCGGCTCAAACGGCTCGTCAGGCGAATAATCCGAAAGTCTTACAATACGCTTTTTTTCATTCAGACAGTCAAGCACAAGCTCATGTACGATACTGCGGTTCTTTGTGCCGAGGATAATGTCTGCATCGGCTATTTTTGCGGCTTCGTCACGATTTGCCTGCGGATAGCATCCCGTCAGGGCAATTACTGCTTCAGGAAGCGCCGCCCTCGCCTTTCGCAATGCCGCAAGAGCACGGCTGTCACCCGATGAAGTCACAGTGCATGAATTTATCACGACCGCATCCGCCCCGCCTATCTCAGGCAGTATCTCAAATCCGTTCTCACGGAAAAGTGACTTCATACATTCAGTCTCATAGTAGTTGACTTTACAGCCAAAAGTTATAAAATATACTTTATACATATTTCACCTTATTTTAACACCGATCATTTACATTCTTCGTGTTAATCTTGCACAAATTGTAATCCCGTTTATTATGCACTTCTAACAGCAATTCCCTATCCGCTATTCATAAAAATTAAGCTCCTGAATTTAACCATTTATATCAAATTGACGAAAATCTGATAAACGGCTTGACATCGGGATTTATACGTGCTATTATATAGTTGCGGAAGGGAAAAGCCGCAAAAGAAAAAGAAAAAAGAAATAAACGAGAAAAAAAGCAAAGAAAAAAACAAAATGTATCGGAGGTATTTATATGACAAAAACCACGGTAAATCTACAGGCTATTAATGACGTAAAAGAGTTTGTCAACATCGTTATGAAGTATGACTTCGACATCGACCTTGTTTCAGGCAGATATGCCGTTGATGCAAAGTCAATTATGGGCATTTTCAGTCTCGATCTTTCAAAGCCGATCGAACTCCACGCTCACACCGATGACGCTGACAAGTTCTTCAATGAAATCGACAAATTCATCGTAAACCGCTAATCAGCGGCATTTGTAAGCCTTCGCACATCGGCGTGTACCACACACCCTTTGTGTGAAGCAATGACATCTGAATACAACACAGGCAGTTTGCTTTTTGCAGACTGCTTTTTTAATTTTTTCCAGTCGTATATTTTTTTGTTCCTGCGCCATAATATCATCAGACGCTCAATTGCGTCAAAACCCCGAACAAGGAGAATTCACAATGTGGGATAAATTAGCGCTTATTCTTCTGATAATCGGAGGAATAAACTGGGGTTTAGTGGGTATTTTTGAATTCGATATGGTCGCATGGCTGTTCGGCGGCGCTGACAGTCTGATTGCAAGAACTATCTATATTCTTGTCGCAATCTCTGCCGTATGGTGCATCTCTCTCCTTTTCAAAAAGGATGAAGCACTGGCATATCAGCGTTCTGACCGCTAAACCGTAAACATTAAACATGATGCCGTGCAGAGAGCCGACTGCGGCTTTCTGCTACATATTATCGCTCCACCAACTAAACCCTGCCGTCAATAAAAAGCAAAAAGGGAGGCACGAGACCTCCCTGAAATTTTATTAGTCGCTTACGTATGAAAGCAGAGCAACGTGTCTTGCTCTCTTAACTGCAACTGTGAGCTCACGCTGATGAAAAGCGCAAGTACCTGTTACACGTCTTGGAAGGATCTTGGATCTTTCAGTGATGCACTTTCTGAGCTTTGCCAGATCCTTATAATCGATCTTCTCAATTCTGTCAGCGCAGAACATACAAACCTTCTTGCGTGGCTTCTTTGAGGGACGAGCATTTCTTTCCTTTTCCATGACAATTCTCCTTTCGTAATGATAGAATCAGATTTTAGAACGGAACATCGCCGTCACTGAGTATTTCCTCGAAATCACTCAGATTACCGTAAGACATACTGTCATTATTCGGTGCAGCCTGCGGCACTGCTGACTGCTGAGGAGGAGCTTGCTGATAGTTATTGTAATTGTTCTGCTGTGGTGCGGAATAGTTATTATTGCCGCCCTGATAGCCGTTATTCTGGTAGCCGTTGCTGCCGCCCTGATAACCGCCGTTTCCGCCGCTTTCGCCCTTGCCTCCGACAAATTCAACATTATCAACGAAAACATCTGTTGTGTAATGAGTTACATCCTGATGATTTCTGTCCTGATAGCTGCCTGTCCTGAGAGAGCCTTCAACAGCAATAAGCTTGCCCTTGTTGAAATAACGTGAAACGAATTCAGCAGTCTGTCTCCATGCTGTACAGGAAATAAAATCAGCCTGTCTTTCACCTGTGGTCTTATCAGCGAAACGTCTGTCCACTGCCACTGTAAATCTGCATGAAGCAATGCCGCCCTGAGTCTGTCTGAGTTCAGGATCAGCAGTAAGTCTGCCAACTAAAATAACCTTATTCATCTGACCGCCTCCTTGATAATGAAGTGAATTAGTCGATAACTGTTACGAGTGAACGAAGAATACCGTCAGCAATGTTGAGACGTCTTGTGAGATCAGCCGGATAATCAGGCTGTGACTGGAATGTATAGATTACATAGTAGCCCTCTGTCTCGTCGTTGATAGGATATGCAAGCTTGCGCTTACCCCAATCCTCGTTGACTTCAACAGCTTCAGCGTGACGCTCGATTCTCTCCTTGAACTTCTGGATGAGAGCCTTCATTGGTTCTTCGCCGTCCTTGAGGCTGAAAACAACCATTACTTCATACTTAGCGGATACCTTTGCCATTTAGCACACCTCCTTCTGGAATATTGCCCTGCAACCTACTGAGGGCAAGGATAACTTATCGCATTTGCACACGATACTTTAATATTATAGCACGTCCGCCGCTGTTTGTCAATCATTTTTCACAAACTCCGCATTATATATTTGGTACTGTTTGCCATAGGTTTTATGTACAAAATGACAATTGGCAGGAAAATATGAATCATTTCTCCACAAACATCCGTTAACATAACGTAGGGGATGCCGCCCACGGCATCCCCCGAAAATAATTATTACAGTTTAAATTCATTATAAAGCTTGTTGAGTGCCTCGGTAAGCTGACGCATATCGGCATTCGTTCTTCCGTCGGAATTTCTGATAAGCGCGGCAAGCCTGTCGGATGCCATGATAAGCTCGGAGTATACAGGGCTCATGTTTGCAAGATTTTTCTTCTTCTTTGGTATGAGTTTCGGCTCTGCATCGACTGTCACAACGTTTTCGACAAGGTCAAATTCTGCGCCGCTGTACGGTACATAGACATCAGCTCCAAGCTCGTCACGCAGTTTCTGTCCGAAAAATTCAGCAGATGTTGCTTCGCCGTGATTGATAAAGTACTTCTTTACGCCCTTGACCGACTGCGCCCAATTAAACAGACCGTTCATGTCAGCATGGCCGCTTACGCCCGGAAGCTGTAGAATTTTTGCGGCTACCTTGACCGTTTCGCCGAACAGTTTTACTCTCTTTGCACCGTCAATAAGACTGCGTCCGAGAGTATTTCCTGCCTGATAGCCGACGAAAAGAATGGTATTCTCCTTTATCCACAGGTTATGTTTCAGGTGGTGCTTGATACGTCCCGCCTCGCACATACCGCTTGCGGAGATAATGACCTTCTGGCGTGTATCGCTGTTTATCGCACGGGAATCGTCGCTCGATACTGTACGGATAAGGTCATCAAAAGTGATAGGATTTATGCCCTGACGAACATATTTCAGAGCCTCCTCGTCATAACAGCTTTCACGGTTCAGAATGAATATATCAGTTGCTTCATTCGCAAGAGGGCTGTCCACATATACAGGGAAACCGTCGTGTCCGCTGATAAGGCCCTCATCCTTGATACGGCGCAGAAAATAGAGCATTTCCTGTGTTCTTCCGACTGCAAACGAAGGAATGATAACACTTCCTCCCCTGTCAAATGTCTCCTGTAAAACTCTTGCGAGAGCAGTCACATAGTCGGTAGGCCTTTCGTGGATACGGTTGCCGTAGGTAGATTCCATGATGACATAATCCGCTTCTTCAACATACTGCGGATCACGGATAAGCGGCTGATTTGTATTGCCGATATCGCCCGAAAATACGATCTTGCGTGTTTCGCCGTCCTCGGTCAGAGTAACGATAACGCTTGACGAGCCGAGCAGATGTCCTGCATCACGGAACGAAACAGTAATACCCTCGGATATTTCAGCTGTTTCATCATATTTATGCTTCACAAATAATTCTATTGCGCCAATGGCATCATTCATGGTATAAAGCGGCTCAAATTCCTCCTCACCGCTTCTTTTACCCTTACGGTTCTTCCATTCAGCTTCAAATTCCTGAATATGTGCGCTGTCACGGAGCATTATGCTGCACAGGTTGGATGTGGCTTCCGTTGCGTGTATTTCACCTTTGAATCCCCCTGCATACAACAGCGGCAGCAGACCTGAATGGTCTATATGCGCATGAGTGAGCAGAACAAAATCAATATCCGACGGGGCAACAGGTATCTGTACATTCTCATAGATATCCTCGCCCTGTTCCATGCCGAAATCAACAAGGAACTTCTTTCCGCAGGCTTCTATATAGGTACAGCTTCCCGTAACTTCATGAGTTGCACCAATAAACATCATTTTCATAAAAACACCTCACATTTCAGTAGCATTATTCCTCTATATTACTATTATACCACAAACCAAGCAAAAAGTCTACACTTTTTGGTAAAAAATACAGAAAAAATAAATCCGACAGCCAAAGCCGCCGGATTTATCTTAAATATGTTAGATTATGAATTTCACAAAGTTATATGAAAAGCGTCAAATGCCGCATTCATCATACTCCTTCCACTTCTCAGAATATATTTTGTTATTATTTCTGCGCATAAGGATATAAGCCACTGATGATGATACTGCTAAGAGCACTGCTGCCGTGAAAGGATAATTTCCCCTCGTTTTTCTGCATGACTGATTGCTTTCCATATTATTCATGAGTTCAGATTCCTTCTTTATTAAATTTTTTCATGTTATAAAGCACAAAGAATTATGTATAACTTTATGCATTTTTTACCATTGTTTATTCTGCGCTGTTATTGTTTCCCATCTCTGCAAGAAGTCTTTCAAGTTCTGCATCAACCTTTGTTTCTTCATCGATCTTAGCAAATGAATCAGAAAGGTCATCGTTGATGCTGTCGCCTGCAACTTCTGTAAATGCAGCTGCTTCAGCTTCCTTGCGTTCGATCTTTTCTTCCATTCTGTCGAACTTTTCAAGAGCAGAATTGCCGTCGAAGCCGCCTGTGGACTTAGCAAGAGCTTTCTGGGTATCTGCCATCTGTGAACGTGCAATAAGCATTGCCTGGCGGCTCTTAGCCTCATCAAGCTTTGACTTGAGAACTTCTACCTGATTGCCGATAGCCTCGGTCTGGTCAGAAATTGAATCGTACATTTCCTTATAATTCTTTAAGTCTTCATCAGCCTTGACTTTTCTTGCAAGAGCCTGTTTAGCAAGATCCTGATCTCCCTTTGCGAGGGCAGTCTTAGCTTTATTCTCCCAGCTTTCAGAAACTTTCTGAGCATCGAGATATTTCTTTTCTGCAAGACGCTCGCTTGCCTTAGCCTTGCCGTAATTCTGCGTAGCCTTGGTAAGCTCTGCCTGCATATCAATAATTACCTGTTTAACCATTTTCTCAGGATCTTCGGCTCTGTCTATTAAATCATTTACATTTGACTTGAGAAGATCGCTTAATCTGCTGAAAACACCCATTTTTTAAATCCTCCTGTTTCATGGAAAAATATTAGTCAGTATAATCCCTTTTTTACACTGCTTTATCATTATACAACATTCTGCACAAAATGTCAAGAATATTTCATATAATTTCACCCATTTAACATTATTTTCTTCTATTCATATTTTTGATGAGTTAAAAATATAGTCATTCAAGCCTGCAAAAATCGTCAGTGCTATCTTCTCCTGATACTCGTCAGTATTGAGAAGTGCCGATTCTTCGGGATTTGACATAAATCCGCACTCCACCATGACTGTCGGATTTTCGCTGTAATGACAAAGATACAGCTCCTTTCCGCAGTTCTTTATCTCTCGGTTGTTCTCAGGCTGTAGAATTGACGAAAAGCTTTTTTGCAGTGAACTTGCAAGCTCCTCGCTGTGCTTCACCGCCGACGAATAAAACATCTGCGCTCCCTTGTACTGTGGCTGTGTGTACTGATTCTGATGTATCGATATGCAGACTGCATTCTCCTCACTGTTGAAAATCTCCAGTCTATTGTCCATATCCGAACTTTTCTGTGCAGCTATCCCTTCAACTCCGCTGTCATGGATCGATATGTCACTGTCCCGTGTCACTTTCACCTCATAGCCGCTAATTTCCAGTATATCACGCAGTTTCAGCAGTATATTCAGGTTTATCCCCTTCTCAGGCACTCCGTCCGCAGACATACAGCCGCCGTCAAAGCCGCCGTGTCCTGCATCGATAATGATAACCGGCTTTTCAGTTGCCTTTCCGACCAGCGCCGCCGGAACTGTACCGTAACACTTTGCATCTCCCGATCTTGCCGCAGCCGACAGCAATATAAACGCACAGGCTGATACCGCAGCTCCTCCCACTATTTTCCGCTTTATCTTTTTCATTATTCTGCTCCTTTCATAATGTTAAGGCAATACCGCACAAAGATCGTGCGGCAGAAACTCAATCAGATTGCATAGAAATTTCGAAGGTATACTGTCTCTGTGTAATACAACGGGAAAGATACAAGTTTATGACGTACAAAGTCGTTAGACGTTCTTTGTGCGGTATTGCCTAAGATAAGGTATATTATTCAGATCAGGCTTTTTATATTCCAAATCCAACAGCTTATTTGTTATATGTACTAAATTTAAGCATTCAAAATTATCTATTCAGCCTCATTTACGTACATAAGCGCTAACGTTTCTTTTAAGGTGAAGCAATCAATATTTGGCACTATTAACAAAAATCCGCATCATAATATGTAAAAATTGACTGACGAATTTTATAGAATGATATTGACAACAATGCAATAAAATGATATAATTTTAATAGTTGTATCTGGACAACAAATCAGCATTATTGTTTATTCGGAGGTTTTATGAAAGGTATTATTCTCGCAGGCGGTTCGGGCACAAGGCTCTATCCGCTTACAATGGTAACATCAAAACAGCTTCTTCCTGTTTATGATAAACCCATGATTTTTTATCCGTTGTCAACACTTATGCTTGCAGGAATAAAAGATATACTCATAATTTCAACACCGACTGATCTTCCAAATTTTGAAAAACTGCTTGGTGACGGCTCACAGTATGGCATCAATCTCAGTTATAAAGTACAGCCTTCTCCTGACGGACTTGCTCAGGCGTTCATTCTTGGTGAGGAATTCATTGGCGATGATGCCTGTGCTATGATTCTTGGTGATAATATTTTCTACGGAAATGGTTTTGGCTCTCTGCTTCGTGCTGCCAAAAGCAATGCAGAAAAAAACGAAAGGGCAACAGTATTCGGCTACTATGTTCCCGATCCTGAACGTTTCGGAGTAGTTGATTTTGATGGAAACGGAAAGGCTCTTTCTATTGAGGAAAAGCCTGCACAGCCTAAGTCAAACTATGCAGTAACGGGACTTTATTTCTATCCGAAGGGTGTATCTGCTAAGGCTAATCAGGTCAAGCCGTCTGCCCGTGGCGAACTTGAGATCACCACTCTCAATGAAATGTATCTTGATGAAGAATTACTTGATGTTCAGCTTCTCGGACGTGGATTTGCATGGCTTGATACAGGTACGATGGACAGCCTTATTGATGCTTCAAATTTTGTTCAGATGATTCAGAGCAGACAGGGAATCGAAATCTCTGCTCCTGAAGAAATTGCTTTTATCAATAAATGGATTGATAAGGAAGGACTTCTCAAATCTGCTGAAAAATATGGCAAGTCGCCATATGGTGCTCACCTTAAAGCTGTTGCAGAAGGTAAAGTGAAATATTAAGGAGAATTGATTATGACTATTATCGTAACAGGCGGTGCCGGCTTTATCGGCCCAAATTTCGTATTCCATATGCTCAATACATATCCTGACTACAGAATTGTATGTATTGACAAGCTTACATATGCAGGTAATCTTTCAACACTTGCACCAGTAATGGACAACCCTAATTTCAGATTTGTAAAGCTTGATATCTGCGACAGAGAAGGCGTTTACAAGCTTTTTGAAGAAGAAAAGCCTGATATCGTTGTAAACTTTGCAGCAGAATCACACGTTGACCGTTCCATCGAGAATCCTGAGATTTTCCTTCAGACAAACATTCTCGGCACACAGGTTCTTATGGATGCATGCAGAAAGTACGGTATTCAGAGATATCATCAGGTTTCTACAGACGAAGTATACGGAGATTTACCGCTTGACAGACCTGACCTTTTCTTTACTGAAACAACACCGATTCATACATCAAGTCCATACAGTTCATCGAAAGCTGGCGCAGACCTTCTCGTAATGGCTTATCACAGAACATACGGACTTCCTGTAACAATTTCAAGATGTTCAAACAACTATGGTCCGTATCACTTCCCTGCGAAGCTTATTCCGCTTATGATTGCAAATGCTCTCGCAGACAAGCCGCTTCCAGTTTATGGTGAAGGACTTAATGTTCGTGACTGGCTCTATGTTGAGGATCACTGTAAAGCTATCGACCTTATTATCCATAATGGAAGAGTTGGTGAAGTATATAACATTGGTGCTCACAATGAAATGAAGAATATGGATATCGTAAAGATTATCTGTAAAGAGCTTAACAAGCCAGAAAGTCTTATTACATACGTAACAGACAGAAAGGGCCATGATATGCGTTATGCAATTGATCCAACAAACATTCACAACGAACTTGGCTGGCTTCCAGAAACAAAGTTTGCTGATGGTATTAAGAAAACAATTCAGTGGTATCTTGATAATAAGGAATGGTGGGAAACTATAATTTCTGGTGAATATCAGAATTATTATGAAAAAATGTATGGCAACAGATAATACTCAAGCATAAAGAAGAAAAATTATGCCCTCTGTCAACTTGACAGGGGGCATATCTATTATTCTGGTTATTCCTACATTGTTGTTATTCAAGAATAAATGCTGAAAACTGAAGGTGTCCTGTACCGTTAAAGGTAAAGTAAAGAGAATTAATACCGTCAGGAATAGTAATATCAGCTGTTGTATCATGCCATACGTTCGCATAACCAATAGGAATACTTCCTAAGGATTCACCATCCCATTTTGTTCGGATTTCCATTTCGCCTACTGCATATCCTTTAGTTCTTATAGTTACTTTG
>JAZUGG010000026.1:0-60573 GCA_045641105.1 Ruminococcus sp.
GGATTCTGAAACACCATGCCTGCCGTCTGGCGAAGCTCAAAGAGCTTATCCTCATCGGCAGTGTCGATGCCGTCAACGTACACCTTTCCCGAAGTCGGGAGAAGGATGGCATTGAGATGCTTTGCAAGTGTGGATTTTCCCGAACCGTTATGTCCGAGGACTGCCACAAGCTCACCCTGCTTTATGGTGAGGTCGATGCCTTTCAGCACTTCATCGTGCTTTGCGGCTTTATCATTTTCCTCCTCCGCTTCGTCAATATAGCGGAAGTGGAGATCTTCTATCGAAATAATATTTTCCATTTATTGAATTTTTCCCTTTTCAGCAGTATTGCTGTTATATCTGTTATGCTTCCCATATGGCAGTCGAGCCGCACGGAAGCGTCATTCCTGTTGATCTGACGGGCAGACCTATCTCGTCGAAGCTTACTCTGCCACCGAATTTATCCGTAAGCACTGTGCCGAGGATATATCCCATAACGGACGGCGAAAGTCCTGTTGTATAGGTGTTTATGAGGAAGAACAGCGGCTTGTCGGAAAGAACTCCCGAACAGAGCTTCACAAGGTCATACACGCAGTTTTCAAGCTTCCAGACTTCTCCTCCCGGACCTCTGCCGTAGGTTGGCGGAACCATGATAACGGCATCATACTTTCTTCCACGGCGTATCTCACGGGCAATGAACTTCTCACAGTCGTCCACTATCCAGCGTATCGGCTTGTCGGAAAGTCCGGAAACGGCGGCATTGTCCCTTGCCCACTGAACCATGCCCTTTGAGGCATCAACATGGCATACCGATGCACCTGCTGCGGCACAGGCAAGCGTTGCGCCTCCCGTGTAGGCGAACAGGTTGAGGACGTTTATCTCACGTCCTGCATTCCTTATCTTTTCGTCCATAAAATCCCAGTTTACAGCCTGTTCGGGGAAAAGTCCCGTATGCTTGAAGCCTGTCGGACGGATATTGAAGGTAAGCTCACGGTAGCTGATGTTCCATGCTTCGGGAAGCTTTCTGCGGAATTCCCATTTGCCGCCGCCTGAAGCGGAGCGGTGGTAGTGACCGTCTGCATCGTTCCAGAGCTTATCGGTCTTATCGGTTTTCCATATTATCTGCGGATCAGGTCTGACGAGGCTTATTTTCCCCCATGTTTCGAGCTTTTCCCCGTCTGATGTATCTAAAATGGAATAGTCCTTCCAGTTATTAGCTGTTCTCAAATTTACTGCTCCTTTGCTGTTCTGTGCTGACATATTTTTTTATGCACTGGGCTATATCAAAAGCCATTTCATTGATGCGGCTGAAATCGCTGCCTTCCGTCATAACACGGATAACGTCCTCAGTACCGCTTTCACGGACAACTATACGTCCGCTGCTGCCGAGTTCCGCAGCATATTTTTCTATCATTTCGGTAATTTCACGGTAATTCTTCCAGCGTTCCCTGTGCTGCGGCTCGATCTTGATATTGAGCATGACCTGCGGAAAGATGACCATATCCGAAGCAAGTTCGCTTAATTTTTTCTTTTCGGTCTTCATAATTTTCAGCAGTTTCAGTGCAGTAAGCTGACCGTCGCCTGTTGTGGAATCATCGAGGAAAACGATATGACCGCTTGGTTCACCGCCGAGATTATAACCGCCCTCAAGCATACGTTCAAGGACATATCTGTGACCTGCGCCTGCCCGAACGAGGTAAAATCCCTTGCTTTCGGCGAATTTGTTAAGTCCCATATTGGTCATGATAGTAATGACAGCGGTATTGTTTTTGAGCATACCATATCTTTTGAAGTATTCCGCAAAAACTGCAAGGAGCTTGTCACCGTCGAGAATACCGCCCTTTTCGTCAACAGCAATGCATCTGTCAGCATCACCGTCAAAGGCAAAGCCACAGTCGCAGTTATTCTGTGTGAGGAATTCGATAAGCGGCTCAATATTTCCTGCACCGCAGTCCTTATTGATATTTGAGCCGTCGGGAGTATTCGCCATGACGAAAACCTCAGCACCCATAGCCGAAAAGAGTTTCTCAGCGGTTTCGGAAGCACATCCGTTAGCACAGTCAAGAGCAATTTTCATGCCTTTAAGACTGCATTCTGCGATTTCTTTTATGTGCTCCACATAGTCATCAGCCGCCTGTTTATAGTAGGATATCCGTCCTACATCATCATGCGGCGCAAGTGGGATAAATCCCGGAGCTTCAAGGACAAGCCTTTCAATAGTCTCCTCCTGTTCGTCACTCAGCTTCTGACCGAGGGAATTGAATATCTTAATGCCGTTTGAGGCGGGATTATTCTGTGAGCCTGATATCATTATACCGCCGTCGGCATTATGCTGTTTTACCATATAGGCAACGGCAGGGACAGGGACAACTCCGAGAAGTTCGGCATCTGCGCCCACTGAACGGATGCCTGCGATAACGGCATCTTCGAGTGGGTTTGAGGAAAGGCGTGTATCCTTTCCGACGATGATTCTTGTATGTCTTTCCTCACCGCTTGCAAGAACCGCCGCAGCCGCACGGGCTGTCTGCATGGCAAGTTCGCAGTTAAGGTCGGTGACGGCTATACCTCGTGTGCCGTCTGTTCCGAAAAGCTTGGTCATATCAGGACTCCTTGTGGTTTACTGGACATTTTCGTCCGTTATATAGATTGCGACAGGTTTTCTTTTTCCTGCAAAATCCTCAATACTACGGTAAATGCGGACATCAGGGCAGTTATTGTAGTTATTGTAGACTGCAATGCCCTTATCCGTTCTCACGCAGAAAACGGTATGGATAGAGGAAAGGAACGGTGTTTTAGTCCAGTATGTGAAAATAAAGGACTCAGCATCGCCGATACTGCGTGAGCGTTTGCAGTCAGCGCCGAAATGTTTCAGAGCACGTCCGAGACAATAGGCATTGCAGCCGAAAAATCCCATGAGAACCCTGAACCGCTCCATATAGAAAGCAATATCGCTTAAACGCTGCGGTTTACCGAGATAAACCAGAGCGTTGTGGACTGCGATGACTTCGCAGCCGTTGAAGCTCATACGGCAAATGCCGTAGCGCATTTTTGAGACAAGTCCAAGCCCCTGACCGTTTATCATTTTGCCGAATTCAGGCTGCTCAGTCCTTTCGGTATTATGTCTCAGATTATATTTACGTGAACCTTTTATAAGCATATCATTATCAGAAACTCAGCTGTCCGTCATCATCAGAGCCTTGCTGTTCAGGCGGAACTAAGCCGAGATGTTCATAAGCAAGCCGTGTAGCGACACGACCTCTCGGAGTTCTTCCGAGGAAGCCGAGCTGCATGAGAAATGGTTCGCAAACGTCCTCAAGCGTGACAGATTCCTCATTGATAGCCGAAGCGAGAGTTTCAAGACCGACAGGGCCGCCGCCGTAGCCTTTGATTATCATTTCGAGCATACGTCTGTCAAGGCCGTCAAGACCGAGATCATCAATTTCAAGCTTGCTGAGGGCAAGTGAAGCGATCTCCTGAGTTATCTGACCGTTGCCCATAACGTCGGCAAAATCACGCACTCTTTTGAGGAGGCGGTTAGCGATACGTGGCGTACCTCTTGCTCTGCCTGCGATTTCGCCTGCGCCGTCTGTGGTACACGGGATACCGAGTATCATGGCACTTCTGCGGATGATATCAGTGAGCTGTTCCTTGTTGTAGAGTTCAAGGCGCTGAACAACGCCGAATCGGTCACGGAGCGGAGCAGAAAGCTGACCAGCCCTTGTGGTAGCGCCGATAAGGGTGAACGGCTTCAGATCCATGCGGATCGAACGTGCGGCAGGGCCTTTGCCGATAATGATATCGATAACTCTGTCCTCCAGCGCAGGATAGAGAATTTCCTCGACAGCACGGGAAAGGCGGTGTATCTCGTCAATAAAGAGCACATCGTTGTCGGAGAGACTTGTCAGGAGCGAAACGAGGTCGCCCGGTTTTTCAATTGCAGGGCCTGTTGTAACTCTGAGGTTTACGCCGAGTTCGTGGGCGATAATAGCCGAAAGAGTGGTCTTGCCCAGTCCCGGAGGGCCATAGAGCAGAACGTGGTCGAGCGGTTCGCTGCGGCGTTTTGCGGCTTCGATGTAGACTGCGAGATTTTCCTTAGCCTTGTCCTGACCGATATACTCGTGGAGAGTCTGAGGTCTGAGGCTTAATTCGATATCGCTGTCCTCGGTAGTATTTTCAGGAGATATCACTCTCGGAGCGAATTCCATATCTTCTGTCTGTATCAAACTTACACCTACTTAACGTTCAAAGTATCGTTTTTTGCGGACATAGAACGGATCTATATTTTCAGTAGCTTTTTTGCCCATGTCCTGTTCATAGCTGATGAAAGCGAGGTGCTCATCAGGCTTTACTATTTTTGAAAGGTATTTCGACAGCGGAACGAACAGTTTTCGTGTACTGCCCATCATATCGAGAACCAGTAATATCTGAGGTTTTTCACTGCCCTTTATCATCTCCATGATGAAGGCACGGTCAACATTTGGCTGTTTTGAAAGGAATTTCGTAGCCGCCTTGGTAAGGTGACCAATTGAATGTTCAACGGGGCGGTATGAGATAGTATCAGCCTCATCAAAGGAAATAGCCTTTATTTTGAGGTTTCTTGCGATAAGGAGGATACTTTTTATTTCCTGTGAGGAGAACTCCTTGCCGTATGAATTCGGGTTGAGTACTGCGGAAGCGGACTGGATGAGGTCAAACAGTCTGAGGCAGTTTATCTTATAGCAGTCAACGTATCTTTTGGCGAACTGCTGTAATGCACGGTAGCTTGTAAAGAAAGGGATAAAGACTTCGCCTTCGGGGTTCTGTGTGGTGATAAGTTCAAGCTGAACACCGCCTTCAGCCTTATTTCTTTCCTGTTTTACGGGATTTTTGCAGATAACGTAAACATCGCTTTTGATAAGCGTCTGCAAAAAGAGTGAACGTTTGGAGGGATCTTTTATTGCTGCTTTCAGTAATTCGTCGAGATTCATAATACACCTAACCTTTCTGTTTATCTTGCTGAATTTTATCAGTGTAATTTTTTGGCACTGAGCAGTCTGAGGGTTTCCTTGATAAGCTCCTGAGTTGAAAGTGACGGATCGAGTTTTCCGAGAACAGGAGCTGTTTCGCCTTGTGAATATCCGAGAACCATTAGCGCTTCGAGAGCCTCTGAAACTGAATCGGAGGCAGATGCTGATGCAGAGAAAGCCGCCGCATCGCCTGAAACAGAGCCGCTTATGGATTCGGAAGATATCTTATCCTTTAATTCGAGAACGATACGCTGTGCAGTTTTAGCGCCGATGCCCTTTGTGCGGGTGAATGACTTGCTGTCGCCTGATGCGACATAGAAAGCGAATTTTTCGGGAGTCATATCCGAGAGAATGGAAGTAGCGGCTTTCGGGCCGACACCTGAAACCGAGATGAGCAGTTTGAAGCAGTTAAGCTCCTGTTGGTCGGCGAATCCGAAAAGTTCAACAATATCCTCACGCACATAGAGGTATGTATACAGCATGGCTTCGCTTCCGATATCGCCGAGACGGGATATGGTATTGTATGAGGTCTTGCAGCCGTAGCCTACACCGCCGCATTCTATCACTGCAAAGCCAAGTTCCTTGACTGTAAGTTTTCCACGTAAACTGTATATCATTGTATCAAATCCTCTTAAATTTCAAATCTTATGGAATGTCCGTGACAAATCGCAATTGCGAGGGCATCTGCGGCATCATCGGGCTTTGGTATCTGGGCGAGATTCAGAAGCTGTCTCGTCATTTCCATTACCTGTTTTTTTTCGGCTTTTCCGTAGCCCGTGACCGAGAGTTTGACCTGCAAAGGCGTATATTCCGAGACAGGAATATTTCGTTTGGCGGCAGAGAGTACAGTCACTCCCCTTGCCTGAGCGACATCGATGGCAGTTTTCTGGTTGGTCGTAAAGTAAAGACGCTCGATCGCCATACAGTCAGGTCTGAACTTGTCGAAAATGAATTCGATATCCTCGTGAATGGCTTTCAGTCTGTCAGGGAAGGGAGTTTCCGCTTCTGTGAGGACTGCGCCGTATTCTATCGGAGTGAACCTTACGCCGTCATAGTCAAGAATGCCGAAGCCGACTATAGCGTATCCGGGGTCAATGCCGAGTATCCTTATTTTTCCCAAGGACTGCACCTCTTTATCGGACAAAAAATGGTGTGGACAGCGTGCGATTGCAATATCTCACTATACACATTATCATTATACCACAAACGATAGGCATTTTGCAATATATTTGAATGTTTTTTATTGATTTTTTCAAAAAAATCTGGTATAATATATAATGTAAAATTATATGCTGAATTAAAAGCCGATAAACAGGGAGTTTTTCGGCATTGAAAAGAGGTCTGATTATGGAAGAACTGAACACGCTTCGTGACGGGATCGACGATATCGACAGTGAGATACTTTCGCTTTTCATGAAGCGCATGGAGCTTTGCAAAGGCGTAGCCGATTACAAGAAAGCGCACAATATGCCCGTATTTCAGGGCGGACGTGAACAACAGGTCATTGACCGCATAAAAGCGCTCACAGGTGACAAAAGTCTCGAAAGCGGCACTGCGGCACTGTTTACGACTATCATGGACATCAGCAAGATACTCCAGAACAGAAAGATACTTGCAGATGCTCCCGAATACAGCTTTACTGCTCCTGACTTTGCAAATGCCCGAAAGATAGGCTGTCAGGGCACATCAGGCTCAAACTCTGAAACAGCCGCACGTACAGTTTTCGGTGAAAGGGACTATATTTTCTATGGCTCATTCGAGGACGTTTTCAGGGCTGTCCAGTCAGGCGAACTTGACTACGGAGTACTGCCCGTGCTGAACTCGACATCAGGCTTTGTGGAGAGCACATATGACCTCATGGCAAAGTATCAGGTCTATGTGGTGCGTGAGGTGACTATTGAGATAAATCACTGTCTTGCCGCAAAGAATGACATTCCGCTTTCAGAGATAGAGCGTGTATACTCTCATCCGCAGGCGCTTGCACAGTGTGAGGCATTCCTCCACGCAAACGGACTTGAAGCGGCAGAATACTCCAATACCGCAACAGCCGCCGAAAAGGTCATGGCTGACAGCGGAAACATCGCCGCAATTTGTTCCGCAGACTGTGCTGAACGGCTTGGAATGACGATACTTGCCCGTGATATAGCCGACTGCTCTGTGAACAAGACGCAGTTCATCATAGTTTCAAAGGATATGCTTGTTGCGGAGGATGCCGATGCAGTATCGCTCATGGTAGTTATCCCGAATACCGAGGGAAGTCTTTACCGTCTGCTCACAAAATTCTATGTAAACGGCATGAATCTTATCCGCCTTGAAAGCAGACCTGTCCGTGACGGAAGCTTTGATGTCATGTTCTTCCTTGATTTCAGCGGAAAGCTGACAGATCCGCAGGTTCAGGCGCTCATGCGTGACCTTGAAAGAAATACTGATGTATTCAGATGCTTAGGCACATATTCAAAAAATTCATGAATTATTACGGAGGTTAACCATGTCCGATAAATTCTATTCACTTCTTGACAACAACAGTTTTGTATTCCTCGACGGAGGAATGGGAACTATGCTTCAGGCGCACGGCATTCAGACCGAACACGTTCCCGAACTGCTCAATATAACCAACCCTGACGCTATCATGCGCATACACAGAATGTACGTTGAAAGCGGCTCTGATATAATCTATGCGAACACATTCGGCGCAAACCGCTTCAAGCTTGCAAACTGCGGACATACTGTTGAGGAAGTCGTTTCCGCAGGCATTGAAAATGCACGTTCCGCCGCTTCGGGAAAAGCGCTTGTAGCCCTTGATATGGGTTCGCTCGGTCAGCTTCTTGAACCTGCGGGCACTCTTAAATTCGAGGATGCCTATGATGCCTACAAAGAGATAGTTCTTGCAGGAAAAAATGCCGACCTTATCGTTATCGAAACAATGTCCGACCTGTATGAGGTCAAGGCGGCACTTCTTGCGGCTAAGGAAAATTCCGACAAGCCCGTTCTGGCAACAATGTCATTTGAGGCTAATATGCGTACATTCACAGGCGTTTCCCCTGAATGTATGGTGGCAGTTTTAGAGGGACTTGGTGCTGATGCCATCGGCGTAAACTGTTCACTCGGCCCTGATGAGCTTTATCCCGTTATTGACAGGATATGCTCGCTTACAACACTTCCCGTTATCGCAAAGCCGAATGCAGGACTGCCCGATCCTGTGACAAACGAATACAATGTTTCTCCCGAAGATTTCGCAGAAAGCGCACTGAAACTCGCCGAGGCAGGCGTTACGATTTTCGGAGGATGCTGCGGCACAACTCCCGAACATATCAGAGCAATGACAGATAAACTTTCGGGGGCAGAGCGTCAGGCAAGAACCATAAAACGTGCAAGCATAGCGTGTTCCGCAGTTAACTGCGTTACAATAAATCAGCCGAGAGTTATCGGCGAACGTATCAATCCTACAGGCAAAAAGCGTTTCAAGGAAGCACTCATGGCGCATGACGTAGACTATATTCTTGGTCAGGCTGTTGAGCAAGTCCATGCAGGTGCGGATATACTTGATGTAAATGTCGGACTGCCGGGAATTGACGAAAAGAAAATGATGGTGACGGCTGTCAAGGCTATTCAGAGCGTATGTGACACACCTTTGCAGCTTGATTCCACTATTCCGGAGGTGCTTGAGGCAGGTCTGAGAGTATACAACGGCAAGCCTATTGTAAATTCAGTAAACGGCGAGGACGAATCGCTTGATGCAATTCTGCCGCTTGTAAAGAAATACGGTGCGGCAGTAGTTGGTCTTACACTTGACAAGAACGGCATTCCGAAAACTGCTGACGGACGTTTTGCAATTGCGGAGAAGATACTTGACCGTGCAATCTCATACGGCATACCGAAAGAGGATGTTTTCATCGACTGCCTTACACTCACGGCATCGGCTGAACAGGACGGAGTTATGGAAACACTCGGCGCACTGAAGCGTGTCAAGGAGGAGCTTGGTCTGAGGACAGTTCTTGGCGTATCGAACATATCATTCGGTCTGCCTGAGCGTGAACTTATCACAAGGACATTTCTCACAATGGCATTGCAGAACGGACTTGACCTGCCGATAATCAACCCGAATATTGACTCGATAATAGGCGCTGTAAGGGCATACAAGCTTCTTTCAGGCATAGACAGGAACTCGGCGGAATTCATAGGCATCTACGCACAGGGCGAACAGCCGAAGCAGACTGCCCCGAAAGCACAGGAGACACCTGACCTTGTATATTCAGTTGAAAACGGACTGAAAAGCAATGCAGTCAAAGCGGCTGAGGCACTTCTTGAAACGACGGATTCCATGGAGATAATCAACAGCTATCTCATTCCTGCGCTTGACAAGGCAGGAGAAAAATTTGAAAAGGGCAGAATATTCCTGCCGCAGCTTATTCTTACCGCAGAAGCTGCACAGGCTTGCTTTGAAGTCATAAAAAATAAACTGTCCTCAACAGGCGGCGAGACAGTTTCAAAGGGAAAGGTCGTACTTGCAACAGTAAAGGGAGATATCCACGATATCGGCAAGAATATCGTAAAGGTACTTCTTGAAAGCTATGGATTTACCGTAATTGACCTTGGCAAGGACGTTCCGCCCGAAACTATTGTGAATGCCGCAATTGAACACAGCGTAAAGCTTGTGGGACTTTCCGCACTTATGACCACAACTCTCGGTGCTATGGCTGATACTGTTGCACTGCTGAACGAAAGATATCCCGAATGCAAAACCGTGGTCGGAGGTGCAGTTCTCACAGCCTCATACGCAGAGCAGATACACGCTGATTACTACTCAAAGGATGCAAAGCAGACAGTTGACGTTGCATCTGAGGTATACAGCCAGCAAGGCTAAGGACAGTACCGCATGGTGCAGTCTAAATGCAGAATAATTCCTACTATTCAGTTTCAGCAGATATTACGATAGCCGATACATACTCCGAAAGGAGAGGTATTATGTCAGGAGTAATTATTGTTGCTATGTGTGCACTTTTCTTCTATATGGCAGTAGATTTCCTTTTTCCCGAAAAGAAAGAAGAACCCGAACCGCCTCCGGAAAAAACGCCCGAAGAAAAGGAACGTATCGTAAGAGAATGTATCATATGCAAAAATATTGATGAAATTGCAAAAAAAGAAGGCGTTACGCCTGATGAGATAAGGCAGTGGAAAAAAGAACTGTTAGAACGTTCTATCCTTGAGCTGCATATGTATTCAGACGATATCTGAACGCCCGTGTAAGATCTGAAAAATTGAAAAAACACCGTACAAGCCCTGAAAGCATTGTACGGTGTATTTTTATTCAGCGCTCATTTCTGCGGCTGATGAGATGTTTCAGGCGTTTGCTCGTATCCTGCGGAAATTCGGTGATAAAGGTGACAGCCTGTTCGTGGGCGGCATCGGGCGGAAGTCTGAGATACTTATGGAAAAACGTATAGACCTCGCTGAAGCACGACATGATATCGCTGACCTCTTTTTCGCCTTCGGGAGTGAGAACAACGCTGTTGCAGAAGTCCTCATAGACATATCCGCAGTTTGCAAGACAGCGGAGCATCTTGCTGACACTCGGACGGGAAACGCCGAGATGACGTGAAATGTTGACGCATCTCACATATTCATCTATCTCGGAAAGCTCCTTAATTGCTATCAGATATCTTATCTGTCCTGAACAGAGTTTCATAATATTCTCCTTTATTTGTCAGAGTCTATCATATGCCAGTAGCCTTTGAGATAAACGCCGCCCGAAATTACCGTAAGAGCAGTTGCTATCCAGATAAGAACGGGTATCACCACTTTGTCAATTGCCGAAGCAAAGACATCGGGGAAGTTTATCGAAAAGTCATTGCAGAGACTCAGCCAGAAAATAATGGCGATAATGGCAACCATAGTGAATGCGGTTTTAAGCTTGCCCCATATGCCTGCGGCAACGACAGTACCGCTGTTTGCGGCAAGAAGTCTCAGACCTGATACCATGAACTCTCTTGCGGAGATGATTATGAGCGGTATTGCGCCCATGTGTACCTGTGACAGCTCGACAAAAACAGTGAGTGCCGCAATTACGAGTACCTTGTCTGCAAGAGGATCAAGGAATTTGCCGAAATTTGTTACGAGATTATTTTTTCGTGCGATTTTTCCGTCAAGTGCATCTGTTATCGAAGCCGCTGTGAATATCAGCAAAGCGACAGCATAGTGAAACGGTATCGGAATGTACATGAACAGGAGAAAAAACGGAATAAGAACCACTCGTGCCAGTGTCAGTTTATTTGGCAGGTTCATTTGCTTATCACCTCTCCGATCAAATCATAGTCAAGTGTATCAGTAATCTTTATTGTCACGAAATCGCCTATTTCAAGCGGTTTGTCTGATGAGAAGAACACCTTGCCGTCAATATCGGGAGCATCAAGCGGAGTTCTTCCGAAATAGCATTCACCGAATTTGTCGAATCCCTCGACAACGGCAGTAAGTTCACGTTCCATGAGTTTTTCGTTGTTCTCACAGCTTATGAGCATCTGCTGTTCCATGATGATATCGGCACGGTGAGCGGCAGTTTCCTCGTCTATCTGGTCAGGCATATCGAAAGCCTTAGTGCCCTCCTCACGGGAATAAGGGAAACAGCCAAGCCTGTCAAAGCGGACACGCTGTATGAATTCGGCAAGTTTTGTGAACTGTTCCTCAGTCTCACCGGGGAAACCTGTGATGAGAGTTGTACGCAGAATGACATTTGGTATCTTCTCCCTGATATGCTTAAAGAGAGCTTCAAGCTTTTCCTCGTCGCCCCAGCGGTTCATGCGGCTGAGTATATCGCCGTCGCAGTGCTGTATCGGTATTTCGAGGTATTTCACTATCTTCTCCTCACGGGCGATAACGTCAAGCAGTTCGTCGGTAATACGTTCGGGATAGCAGTAGAGAGTGCGTATCCATTTCAGCCCGTCTATTTTGCAGAGTTCAGTGAGCAGTTCTGCAAGCTTCGGTTCACCATAGAGGTCTTTGCCGTAGAGTGCTGTATCCTGAGCGACCACAACTATCTCGGACACGCCGTTTTCGGCAAGGTGACGGGCTTCGCTGAGAACGTCCTCCATAGGAACGCTTCTGAATTTTCCTCTTATCATAGGTATAGCGCAGTAGGTACAGCAGTTTGAGCATCCCTCTGCGACTTTGAGGTATGTAAAGAACGGCAGAGTTGATATGATTCTTTCGCCTGTGAGTTCAGCATCAAGCTTCGGAGCGAAATCCACAACTCTTTCGCCTGCGAAAACGTGGTCAAGGATATCAACTATATCCTTTGTATTGCCTATTCCGACAACAGCATCAGCTTCGGGGAAAAGCTCTGCGGCTTCCTCTCTGTAGCGTTCCGTCAGACAGCCTGTGATGATGATTTTCTTGAGAGTGCCTTCTTCTTTGAGCTTGGCAAGTTCAAGGATAGTTTCGATGGCTTCCTCTTTAGCGGACTGAATAAATCCGCAGGTATTGACAACAGCGGCATCTGCAAGCCCCGGTTCTGTGACCAGCTTGTAGCCGTGTTTTTTCAGCTTGAACAGCATTCTTTCAGAGTCCACAAGGTTCTTGGAGCATCCAAGAGAGACCATGCCAACTTTGATAGCCATATTAGTTGTCCTCCTCAGTATTTATATTCTCAAAATATTCTTTGACAGCACGGTTTATTTCAGAAAAGTCATAGCCATAGCGGACAAGAGCATTCTTGACCTTTTCAACAGCTTTTCTGTCATCTTTGTCGGTGAGTGTGCGGCAGTGCTTAGTCCGCAGGAGTTCCATGAGATTTTCCCCGAACATATCGGAATAGGGAGCAAGTGCATCATCAGCAAGAAACTCACTGATACCCTTCTGCATTATCTCACGCTTAGCCCGACGATAACCTAATTTTTTCGATTCAACGAGTTTTCGTGCCATACGTTCCGCATAGCGTTCATCGCTTATAAGACCGTTATCGGTCAGCTTTTTCAGAACGGCACGGCACAGCGGCTCGCTCTTATAATTTTCGATAAGCTTACCGAGCATTTCGGCAGACGAATAGTCACGGTAGTCAAGCAGATGCAGACTGCGCTGATATGCCCTGCGGAAGTTTGAAGCATAGACGATTTTTTTCAGTTCGTCACGTTCAAGCTCCATGCCCGCTTTTATCGAAAAATCCGCAATAACATCTATATGCAGGTAAAGTCTGCGGCTGTCGTCAAGCTCCACCTGAAAAGTAGTCCCCTTATATCGGGAAACGGAAGTGACCTTCATTATTCCTCGGCAGGAGTGAATTCTTCAAAATCCTCCTCGATATCGGCAAGGATATCATCGTCATTGACAGGCTGTACCTCGTTATCGGTATCGGCAGGAGCTTCGGCAGGTGCATCGCTCTTGCTGTCTGTCACTGAATTTGTAAGCTCGTCCTTGCGGGCAAGTATCTGCTCCTCTATCTCCTTCATGAGCGTCTCGTTGTTCTTGAGGAGTTCCTTTACATTGTCACGTCCCTGACCGAGTTTCTGGTCTTTATAGCTGAACCATGAGCCGCCCTTCTTGATGATGTCAAGGTCAACGGCAAGGTCAAGTATCTCGCCTGTACGTGAAATTCCCGAACCGTACATAAGGTCGAATTCACATTCCTTGAACGGCGGAGCGACTTTATTCTTGACTATCTTGCATCGTGTGCTTGCGCCGATGACATCAGAGCCTGACTTGATAGTTTCGCCCTTTCTTACCTCGATACGTACAGATGAATAGAATTTCAGGGCACGGCCGCCCGGAGTAGTTTCGGGATTGCCGTACATAACGCCTATCTTTTCACGAATCTGGTTGATGAATATGGCAACGCAGTTTGATTTTGAGATAGCGGCAGTCAGCTTTCTCATAGCCTGAGACATAAGACGGGCAAGCTGACCAACGTGAAGGTCGCCCATATCGCCGTCGATTTCGGCACGGGTAGTCATAGCGGCAATTGAGTCGAGAACGATAACATCGATAGCGCCTGAACGGATAAGAGCCTCGGCGATTTCGAGAGCCTGTTCGCCGCTGTCAGGCTGAGAAACGAGAAGATTGTCGATATTTACGCCGAGAGCCTTAGCATAGACAGGATCGAGGGCGTGTTCAACGTCGATGAAAGCAACTTCGCCGTCAAGCTTCTGAGCCTGAGCGATAATGGAAAGGGCAACAGTAGTTTTGCCTGAGCTTTCAGGGCCGTATATCTCGACGATTCGTCCACGGGGAACGCCGCCGATTCCGAGAGCCATATCAAGGCGCATCGAGCCTGTTGGGATAGCGTCAACATTGAGGGTAGTGGTCTGACCAAGACGCATTACAGCGCCTGCGCCGTACTTCTTTTCGATTTGTTTGAGAGCGCCGTCAAGAGCGGTTTTCTTATCCTCTTTCGTAGCAAGTTTGGTAACTGCCGGTTTTTTTGCAAGTTCTTTTTTAGCCATGGTTAAACCTCCGTTTTCTGGGCGGCTGCCGTGCGGAAGATATTTCCGAGATCACGGCAGAGCGTAATATTTTCAAATTTATTTTCGATAAGTATTTTCTTCACATCATCATGCTGACCAAAGCCGTATTCATAGCAGAGCCAGCCGCCTGTTTTAAGGGAACTGTGCCATATCTTCGTTATACTGCGGTAAAAGTCGAGACCGTCACTGCCGCCGAAAAGGGCAAGTGCAGGTTCATGGGTGACTTCTGTCTGGAGGGTATCCATATCCTCCTGCGTGAGATAGGGCGGATTGCTCACGATAATATCGAAATCCGTGAGTTCTTCGCAGAGCCGTTTGTTGAGGACATCGCCGTGTATCACGGTAATATCGGCATTATTCAGCCTTATATTCTCCCTGAGATAGCCAAGAGCCTTGTCCGATATTTCGACCGCATAGACATCAGCCGAGGGCATTTCCTTTTTGAGAGTTACAGCAATACAGCCGCTTCCGGAGCACAGGTCAAGGATTTTCGGAGCATTGAGTTTATGAGTGCGGCAGATACCGAGCACCTGTTCGATGAGAGTTTCGGTGTCGGGGCGGGGAATGAGAACGCCCTCACCGACTTTGAAGTTATAGCCGTAGAACTCCCATTCACCGAGGAGATACTGCAAGGGCTGACCGTGTGAGCGCTTTTCGGCAAGTTCACGGATAGTTTTTTCGTGGAATTCGCTGACTTCTTTTTCGGGTGCAAACATGGGCGTTTTCTCGCCGAGGATATCCTGAAATATGCAGAGCGTGTCAAAATCTGCGGAATCTGCGCCGCTTTTTTCGATAAGAGAACAGCACTCCGCAAAAAGCTGTCTGCGGCTTACCACTTGTCCTCCTCCTTGTCGGCAGGGATACACGGTTTCAGGGCGGCTATAGCGATTTCTATCATGCTGTCGTCGGGTTCACGGGTAGTTATCCTCTGCATTGCAAGACCGGGGGCGGAGAGTATGCGTGTGAACAGGTTATCCTTGTTTCCGGCAAGTCTGATGCATTCGTATGAGATGCCAACCACAAGCGGCAGGAGCACCAGAGAGGCGATAATTCTCTGCCATGTGACGGTGAAAGGAACGAGACACATGACCAGAATGCTGACAATGAGCACGATGAAGATGAAGCTTGTGCCGCATCTTTTGTGGAAACGAGTCTGTTTGCGGACATTTTCGATAGTCAGGGGCAGTTCAGCCTCATGGCAGGCGATAGTTTTATGTTCAGCGCCGTGGTACATATACTGGCGCTTGATGTCCTTCATAAGGCTTGTGAGAGCCATATATCCCACAAAGATAGCGATCTTCACGATACCTTCGAGGAACGAGCGGAGAATGCGGTGTGATTTGATATCGGGTATGAATCCGACGAGAATTTTCGGAAGGAACACGAACAGTCCGACAGCGATGACAAGACCGATGATAATGCCTATATACAGGACAAATTCAAAGCCGCTGCCTTCTTCTTTCTTTTCGCCGTCAGAGTTTTTATGCTCAACGATGACACTGCCGCCGACAGGGACAGTACCCGTCATGGGGATATAATCCTTTTTAGATTTATTTTCATTGGCATCAGGCTGATTTTCAGCGGTATTTTCAGGCTTTTCGCCGTCTTTTTTGTCATCATCCCCGTCATCGACGATTTGTTTGTCGGCGGACTTCATCATGTACTTATAGCCCTTTGTGAGGGAAGTGACAAAGCTTGTGCATCCTCTGACGAGAGGGACTTTCTTATACCACGGAGCATTTTTTCCGTTATTTTCGTCCCATGTTTCGAGGTCTATCGTACCGTCAGGCAGTCTGCACGCCATAGCGCCCGTAGTCGGGCCGAGCATCATAATGCCCTCGATAAGAGCCTGACCGCCGATTTTTGATTTGAATTTTTCGGTATGCTGAGTATCTTTACTGCTCATAATTTCTCCTGTTATTCTTTGAATAATTAACTGATGATAATGTATGGGACAGCGTCCCGTCAATAGTGATTCTGCTTTGCAGGGGCGAGATATCATCTGCTTTTCTGCGCAGGCAGCGTAATGGTGACCTTTGTGCCGAGACCTTCGCCCTCGCTGTCGATATCGAGACTGCCGCCGTGCATACTTATGATTTCGTCGGCAACGGCAAGACCGATTCCCGAACCTCTGCGTGTATGATTAGCCTTATAGAATTTCGTCTTGACTTTTGCAAGGTCAGACTGCTTAATGCCTACGCCGGTATCCTTGACTGTAATGACCACGTTATCCCCCGACTGTGAAGCGGTTATGGTAATGACATCGCCCTCCGAGGAATACTTCACGGCATTGTCCACAACGTTGATGAAAACCTGACGAATACGGTTCTTATCGCCGAAAACGAACGGGAGCATTTCAGGCTCGTCATAGACTATCGTCTTATTTTCACGCTTTGCCTTTTCGCTGTACATCAGAGCGGCATCGCCAAGTTCTGCAAGGATATCCATTGTAGCGCTCTGGAGAGTGAAGTGACCGTTCTGCATACGTGAGAAGTCAAGGAGTTCCTCGACCATTTCCTGTAAACGCTCTGTCTCGGTGACGATAACTCTTACGCCCTTGTTCATGGTATCGGGACTGCTTCCGCCGTCGAGCATGAGGGTTTCCGCCCAGCCTTTAATAGCGGTAAGCGGCGTTCTGAGTTCATGTGAAACAGATGATATGAACTCATTTTTCATAGATTCTGCGGCAGAAAGCTCGACAGCCATGTGGTTAATGGCGGTACACAGTTCACCTATTTCGTCATCGCTGTTGTTCTCGATACGCACGGAGAAGTCACCCATAGCTATTTTACGGGCGATATTGCTTATCTGACGGATAGGCTTGACGATAGAGCCTGCAAAATAGAGACCGATAGTGACGATGATGAAAATTATAGTGAAGCATATGACCGCAACAGCGGCAATATAGGTCATTATCGTGCTGTCTATCTCGGTGAGTGACGTGACCATGCGGACGGAGCTGTATTCGTTGCTCATGGAGGATATCGGAACGGATACGGCAAGGATTTTTTCGCCGCCCTGAAGTCTGCCGATGTAAGAGCCTTCGCCCTTTTCCATAGCCTCGATATAGTCGGGCATGACATCGTCCTCGTCAGGCGAGAAACCCGATGAAGTGAGCACAACTCTGCCCTTTGAATTTATAGCCATAAGCTCGATTTTGTCCTTTTCGTTGAAGGTTTCGAGCATGGTACGCATTTCCGCTGAAAAGTTTGCGGAGCTGTCCTGAGAATGTATGCTGAGGACGCTTGTTACCGCATTTATCTTGGAGACGAGGTACTGTCTTGCAGAGCTGTAGAAATAGTTCTGAACGGCATAGACAATGACCATGCTGATTATGACAAGAGCCAGCACAACGAGACCGAGATTGTTGATTATCCAGCGTTTGGTGATACTTTTCTTAACCATTACTGAGCGTCATTCCACTTGTATCCGTAGCCCCAGATAGTGAGGATATATTTCGGATTCGAGGGTTCTTCCTCAATTTTCATTCTGATGCGGCGGATATTGACATCAACTATCTTGTCATCGCCGTAGTAGCTTTCGCCCCAGATATGGTTGAGGATAGCGGCACGGTCAAGGGCGGTATTCTTGTTGTTCATGAAGAATTCCATTATCTGGTATTCGACCTGAGTAAGTTCGATAGGAGTGCCGTCCTTGGTAACGGTACGGCTTTTGAGGTTGAGCACGAACGGGCCGCTGTTGATAACGGACTGTTTCTCGTCCTTGCTGAAGCTCATGCATACACGCCTGTAGATAGCATCGACACGGGCAGTCAGTTCAGACGGTGAGAAAGGCTTGGTGATATAGTCGTCAGCGCCTATCATAAGACCGCTTACCTTGTCCATTTCCTGAGTTCTTGCGGTGAGCATGATAATGCCGATAGTTGAGCTTTTCTCACGTATTTTCTTGCAGACTGTAAAGCCGTCGATGCCGGGCATCATAATGTCAAGGAGAACGATATCAAAATTGCCGTGTTCGGTCTCGAAGGTTTTGAGCGCAGCCTCACCGCAGTTAACGTCAACAACGTCATAACCCGCACGTCTGAGGTTGATAACGACGAATTCACGGATAGTATCCTCGTCCTCGCAAATAAGTATACGTTTCATTTATTTCACTCCTTTTGGAAAAATGTGTTCTTATTGGGATTTTCCATTCTTTAGGGGGACAGCGTCCTCGGCATTTTTATTTTATTCTTTGATTTTGAATCCTACTGCAACTTCACCGGCAGAAATCGACAAACCATCATTTTCAGTATCCGGCGCAGGCGGAATATACGCAAGATAAGCAGTTTCACCCTTCGACCGGAAAAGCATATAACCGTTGGCAATTCTGTCCTCACGGGAGGCTTTATCCTCTGCACAGAAGATCCTGAGAAGTTCACGCCCTGTCTCGCCGCCTGAATACGTACAGAAAACCATTTCATCATTCACTGAATCACGCTTGATAGTTATCTTATCACGCCATTTTTCGGGCATTATGAAAATATATCCGTCAGTGACGCTGAAATATGATGAATACTTCTTTTCAAGCTGATTTTTCTCGTTTATGTACATCCAGTCCGTGACCATTATCTGTTCGCTCTCGGAAGCGCCCTCATAGCCGTAGAACAGCGATTGTACGGGGATTTCAGGTATTCCGTCGCTGTCAACGTCAAATGAGGTACAGCCTGACGGTCTGCTTGTAGCCGATGATTCGGAAGGGACTGCAAATATCTTGTTAAGACCGCTGTCATCCATATAGATGATATCGGACTGTATAACGCCGTTTCCTGCGGCGGCATCGATATAAAGAGCAGTAGCGCCGCTTCCTGTCTGACCGTAGCTTATGTTTTCAAATTCGGTAAAGCTTCCGCTTAGTTCAATGGAGTATGGCGGACGTTTGCCGTTTTTGTCGAATTTATATGCCTCTACTGCGGCATTTGTATTGAATGAAGCCCCTGTAAGGAGGAGAAATTCGTTCTCCTCATCGCCGTCAAGGTCAGTGACATCAAAGAAGGAGTATGGTGATGCAAAGGTATTTTCGATATTTCCGTCACTGTAATTATAGAGCGAAACGTTTTTTTCAGAGCGGTTTATGAGACTGCTTCCGATTATCAGGTTAACACGTTCATCAGAGCCGAGTTTGGATATCATGACCTTTTCAATTTCAGAGCCTGCCGCCGTGGTATCGCAGACGGAGCTCCATTTGCCGTCATTCTTGTCGAGAATATTTATCCTGAGAGTATTTTCCTCAACGGTAAGACCTGTTTTTTCATAGAAAACAACAGCCTCATTGCCGCCGTCGCCGTCGATATCCTCGATAATGAAGGCTGAAAGGTATGTTCCGGACTTCGGATATTTCAGCTTAATGGATGTACCTGCGGCTTTTGTAAGGGCGCTGTATATCTGTTCCTGTTCAACGCTGAGTTTAGGCGGAGACATAAGGGTATCGATATTTGTACCGAAAGTACAGCCTGTCAGCATTGTCACAGCAATAAGCGCAGGAATCAGTTTACCCTTTTTCATCTCATTCTCTTTCGTCAAGCCTTATATATTCATGTTCTTTTGCAACAGGCTTGTATGCAGGGCGGATGATACGGTTTCCTGTGAGTAACTCCTCCATGCGGTGAGCAGCCCAGCCGCCCATTCTTGCAACGGCAAAGAGCGGAGTGAACAGCTCGTCAGGAATGCCGAGCATACGGTAAACGAGACCTGAATACATATCAACATTGGCGCACATAGGCTTTGTACTGCCCTTGACTTCCCTGAAAACTTCGGGAGTAAGGCGCTCAATGGTTTCAAGGAGACGGAATTCAGCCTCAATATCCTTACCCTTTGCGAGTTCAAAAGCCTTCTTTTTGAGGAGTACGGCACGGGGATCGGAGACAGTATAGACAGCGTGTCCCATACCATAGATAAGACCTGAATGGTCATTGGTCTCCTTGTTGAGTGTTTTGCGCATATAATCGGCAACTTCGCCCTCGTCCTCCCAGTTTCTGATATTGGCTTTGAAGTTGTCGAGCATATTGATGACCTGAATATTAGCGCCGCCGTGGCGTGGGCCTTTGAGCGAGCAGAAAGCCGAGGAGTATGCGGAATACGGATCAGTACCCGATGAAGTGAGCACACGGCAGGTGAATGTTGAGTTGTTGCCGCCGCCGTGTGCAGCCTGGATCATAAGCAGACGGTCGAGCATCATAGCCTCGTCCTCTGTGTACTGTCTGTCGGGGCGGAGGAGCGAGAGGATACACTGTGCGGTATTTTCCTCATAGTTTATCGGGTGCATTATCATGCTCTGGTTATCGAAAACACGGCGCTTTACCTGATAAGCATTAGCCATGATTACAGGCAGTTTAGCGATAAGGCTTACAGCGGTGCGCATTTCGCTTTCAAGGCTCTTGTTTTCGCATGAATCGTCGTAGGAATAGAGAGCAAGAACGGAACGAGCGAGCTTGTTCATGATATTCTTTGACGGAGCTTTGAGTATCATATCCTCAACGAAACCGTTCGGCAGGTCACGTTTGAGGGAGATGTATGTATTGAAATGGGAGAGTTCCTGTTTATTCGGAAGATGACCGAAAAGCAGAAGGAAAATAGTCTCCTCATAGCCGTAGCGGTGTTCAGCCTCAACGCTGCCCACGAGGTCATTGATATTATACCCTCTGTAGATGAGCTGACCGGGGATAGGCTCCATTTCGCCCTCGTTGAGGAGATAGCCGTGAACGTTGCATATATTGGTTATACCTGCGATAACGCCTGTACCGTCACTGTTGCGCAGACCTCTTTTGACCTGATATTTTTCATACAGTTTTGGATCAACGGCGGTCTTTTTTTCAAGTTCGCCGCATAAATCTGTAATATTGGCACCAGAAATAAATGATGGCATTAATTACCACACTCCTTGAACATATTCACTACTTATTATACAACAAAAAAACGGCTGTGTCAATGAATATCAGCGGATAATGATGTGTATGCGGTGAAAATTCAGTGCAGAATGTGAAAGAAATGAGATAATTATGTGAAAATGATATATTCAGAGCAAAATCCCGAAACAGCCGCATGAACCCATTCTGTATGGGCGCATTCCGTGCGCCCGTGGATTACACAATCCTCATTGTATGAAAGCAATCACGCAGTATTTTGCGAAAAACAGACAAAATCCGACACAGAAAGGACAATCACCATGAAAAAATACATAATGGCGGCATTATTGCTGACAGCGGCGGTACTCATATTCCCTGCGATACCAATGGCAATGCCGCATACCCGAAAAATCGCCCCTGAACCGCAGACGACAACTGCCGAAAATAAAAAAAAGCTGTCGGAACAGCCATACAAAGTACTCGAAGTATCAACGGGAGAAATCCTCGAAGTCCCCGTCAGGGATTACGTCATAGGTGCGGTTTGTGCGGAAATGCCTGCATCATTCCATTCCGAGGCGCTTAAAGCACAGGCGGCGGCGGCGCATACATATGCCGAAAGACAGCGTATGCATGAACGGATATCTCCCGATCCCGAACTCTGCGGAGCGGACTTTTCAACCGATGTTTCGCAGTATCAGGGCTACTATACCAAGGAACAGGCTAAGCAGTTCTTCGGCGCAGACTTTGAAAAGAACTATCAGCGTATCAGCGATGCGGCTGACGAGGTAATGGATTATGTTATAACATATAACGATGAACCGATAATCTCGGCGTTCCATTCCATGTCGCCGGGCATGACGGAAAGCGCAGAAAATGCATGGGGAGCGGCGGTAAGCTATCTTGTGCCCGTGGACAGCAAAAGCGACCTTGATGCCCCGAAATATACCGATGAGGTGCGCTATGACCGTGAAGTGCTCCGAAATAAGCTTGAAACGGCGTTTCCCGATATTGTGCTTGATGACGAATGTCCCATATGGGTGACAGTGAAGAAAACCTCGGAATCGGGAACAGTCCTTGAAGCCGATGCAGGAAATATTACGGTTACAGGCGCAGAACTGCGGAATGCCCTTGCCCTGCGTTCGCCGTGCTTTGAGGTGCGCTATGAGGGCACGGAGACTATCTTCACGACGCATGGTTTCGGTCACTGTGTCGGCATGAGCCAGTACGGCGCAAATGCAATGGCGGCAAGCGGCAAAACATGGAAACAGATTCTCATGCATTATTATACAGGGTGTGAAATTGAGAAAATGTCATAACACGCTTTATAGCTGATATTTTGCCGATTTACCGTTCCGCCCTGAACATGACAGCGGTGATATTATCCCGTTCCTCACGCAGTTTGACAGTCTCGATAAGCTCACGGATATGCACCTTCATATCGGTCTTTGTCGGAGTAATATCGGGGTGCAGTCCCTCATAAATTTCCTTTGGCGTGATAACGTGACGGAAGCCGTCGGAGCATATCATATAATTCGCCCCTATTTCGAGATTTCCGAGTCTGACCTGCGGTTCGATCTCGCCTGCCGCACCGATGCATTGCAGGAGGGCGTTGCGGCGTGGATCGGTTTTTGCCTGTTCTTCGGTCATATTGCCGAGTTCCATTTCACGCTTGATATAGGTATGGTCGGTCGTGAGCTGACTTAATTTGTCGGATATTTTATAAATTCGGGTATCGCCTACGTGGAACATCAGATAGCGTGAGCCGAATGCCACTATACCCGTAGCTGTCGTGCCGAGTTTCATATTATTCCTTGCGCCGTAGGTTATAAGCTGGTCGTTGAGCGCATGGAGGTGCTCGATAGTCCTGAACGCCGCATCATTCCAGTCCCAGTTAAGGGCTTCTGTAGGAAATTCGTTCTCGAACCAGTTGGAAAAGCTGTTGATAACGTCAGCACTTGCAATTTCTCCGCATGAAAGACCGCCCATGCCGTCACAGACCATTATAAGTGCGGCAGGCTGTGTTTTTATCTCGGCTATTTTGATGCACAGGCTGTCCTGATTTACGCTTTTGTGAATGCCGATATCTGTATCGGCGGCTGCAATATATCTCATAATTCTACCCTGAAATCGAAAAATTCGTTTGAAAGTTTTATCTCGTCGCCGTCACGGAGTTTATATTCTACCTGCGGCGGCACATGGATACCGTTGACAAAAGTACGGTTCGTGGAGTTCTGGTCGATGATATAGAAATGACCGTTTCTTGTGACTATATGGACATGGACACGGCTTACTGTCGGGTTATTGCTGACATAGAGATCGACACGGGCGTTCTCCTTGCCAATTTTGTAAACCGGCTTGTCTATGCGGAATCTCTGACCTGTGGAGCGTCTTGTTATTTCCGGATATTTCGTCATCTGCGGCACAACAGGCTTGACAGGCGCAACAGGTTTTAGTGTTTTTGCGGCGGCTGTCGGTTCGGCAGGAGTTTCGGTTTTCGGGCGCTCGAATGAGGTTCTTTCGGCGGCAGGTTCTTCATAGAGATGCGTTTCAAAATTCTGTTCTGACTGGAAAATATCGTCATCATCGTTATCTGATTCAGACACGCCGTCAAGAAGGTCATGCGGCAGAAAATCGTCATCTTCATGCTCTGCATCATTATTTTCAGGCTGAATATTTTCAGGTGCAGACTTGCCAAAAATTGCGGCGCTTCCGAAAATTATCTGAAAGAGTGATTGCTTTTCGGTCAGCGAGATGCCGCTTTGTTCAAGGTTATGGAGGATGCTCCGCAAGGTCTGTACATTCGGGAGCATAGCAAGTTCCTTGTTGGTATTCGGGGATATCTCACGGATATAGTCGTCGGCATCGTCTGCGGAAAATCGCCCCATACTCATAACATGGCACATGAAGGCATCGGCAAAAGAAAAGTCATATTCCGAGGCAAATTCCGCAAGAGTTGATATCTCACGGAGACATCTTATCATGCCGCCGTTGGGAGTTTCGCAGTCGGTTATCGGGATATATGGCATGAATATCTGGCTGTTTTTAGGGTTTATCAGCATGATTTTCGGATCGAGGACGAGGTTATTGAGGTCGAATCCGTACTGCTGTGCGGAGCGGAGCATTTCGATAAGCTGTGCGACAATGAGAAAATATTTGTTTTTGTTGAGTTTGGATTTGAGTGCAGCTGCGGCAGGAATACCGTCTGCGCCGACGAAAATCAGCGATTTATCGTTTTTCATGACGGGGCGCATAAAGCACTGTGTAGGGCAGGCGGCGAGGAAATCGAGTTCTCTGCCATTGATCGATTCTTCGTGAGAAAGTCTGCATTTTACAGCTTTTTTGCCCTGAATTGAAGTTATGCTGAGTTTAGCCATCTGACTGCTCCTTTCGCTGTCTAAGTTTACTTAACTTATTATATATTATTGCCGTGATAAAGTCAATAGGACAGCGGCAGACACACACGGCAACAGCATTTAAAAAAATATACAAGCGGCGAAGCCGCATATTGCGGGGTCAAGGGAGCAGCTCGCTCCCTTGCAGGGGGTGTAGGAGGAGGACAGCGTCCCCCTAAGAAGCAGTAAACCGAGCGAAGCAACGGTTTACGGACTGTCCGCAGTCATATACCTCGGCTTGACCGACGAAAAAGCTTTAATCTATAAAAGTAAATGCTGTTGCCATGGCTTTTTTGCGTTTTGGGTTGACAATACAAAGAAAAAAACGTATAATTAAGTTCGTGGATAATTTTTTGTATATCCGGAGGTATAAATTGAAAAGATTACTGATTCTTATCGGAAAAATAATTGTTAAGCTTTTAAAGCTTATGAAGCGCAACGCCGGAAATCTGCCCGGAATTGTGCTTTGGCATCTTTCAGGTCACAAGGCTGTTTCAATGTTCAAAGTTGACTGCCCTATCATTGCAGTAACCGGAACTAACGGTAAAACTTCCGTTACAAACTGCATTGCTAAACTTTTTGAAAAAAGCGGCAAAAAAATCATCATCAACCGTGAGGGAAATAATCTCGATACGGGTATCTGTTCACTTCTCCTGCGCTACTGCGATATGTCAGGCAAAGTCGATGCGGATTATCTCATACTCGAAACCGACGAGTCCCATGTTCCTGTTGTCTATTCACAGCTTAAACTTGATACGCTTGTCGTGCTGAATTTCTTCCGTGACCAGCTCGACAGAAACGGCGAAATGGAAACTCTCATCCAGAAAATAAACAGCTTCTGCAAGACATTTGAGGGCAATCTCATTCTTAACGGCGATGATCCTAATACCGCTCGTCTTGGCAGGGCAAATCCTAAAAACAAAAATGTGAAATATTTTCATGCAGAGCCGTATGCTTTTGCAACGGATAAGATATTTGAGGCATCTGAGGGAAGATTCTGCCCGTTCTGCGGCGAAACTTTAGAGTATGATTATTATCAGTATTCACATATCGGTAAGTTCATCTGCAAAAAATGCGGCTTCGGAAATCATAAGCCATACATCACGGCAAGCGGCATTGACCTTGATAAGCCTGAATTTACGGCAGACGGTCATAAGTATTCACCTAAACTCAACAGTATTTATAATGTCTACAACATGACTGCTGTTGCAGGTGCGGCTAAACTCTACGGCATCGACCAGAAGATAACCGACGAGGTCATTTCAGGCTATACGGTAAAAAATGGTCGAATGGAAAACTTCTTGCTCGGTGACAGAAAAACTACTCTCAACCTTGCAAAAAATCCTGTCGGTGCAAACATGACTCTGCGTGTCATGAACGAGATGCAGGGCGAAAAGGAACTGCTTTTCGTGCTGAATGACAATGTTGCTGACGGACTTGACGTTTCATGGATATGGGATATCAATTTCAGCATTTTTGAACGTGTCACAAGAGTTGTCACATCAGGCACAAGAGCACATGATATTGCTGTAAGAATAAAATGTTCGGGATATCCGCAGGAAAATATCGTGGTTCGTCCTGACCTTGACAAGGCTGTTGAGGAACTTGCGAAAACCGCAGGCAGAAAGTTCGTTATCGCCAATTATACGGCTGTTCAGCCTACAAGAAGCGCTCTGAAAAGATATATCGCAAAGCACGGAGGCAAGACGGAATGAAAACTATAAAAATACTTCATATGTATGCGGATATGCTTGACCTTTACGGCGACAGCGGAAACATGGAGATAATGAAATACCGCTGTAATATGCGTGGCATTGGCTGTGAGATCGATAAATATTCCGTGGATTCCCCTATGCCTGATTTTTCTGCATATGACCTTATCTACATCGGCGGCGGTGCTGACCTTGAACAGCAGCACATCTCTGCTGACCTTCTGAAATGCAGGGACGGCATTGTGAAGGCATACAAAAACGGCACTTTCCTTTTCCTTATCTGCGGCGGCTATCAGCTTATGGGCAAGTATTACCGTGATGCAGACGGAAATGACATAAAGGGACTTGGGCTTTTTGACTATTTCACTGTTGCTCCGAATAGCCGCAGAAAGCGCTGTATAGGCAATATCGTCGTTCAGACCGAAATAACCGGCAAGCCTGTCAAAGTGCTCGGATTTGAAAATCACGGCGGTCAGACTCAGAATGTGAAAACTCCGTTCGGAAAGGTGCTCTATGGCAACGGAAACTGTTCAAAATCAGAGTTTGAGGGCTATTTTGAAAAAAATGTCATCGCAACCTATCTGCATGGCCCTATGCTTTCAAAAAACCCCGAAATATCAGACTATATGATTGAATACTGCATAAACCGCAGTGCTGATACGCATGAAAAGCTTGTTTCTCTTGATGATAAGCTTGAAAAGGAATGCCGCAAGGTCATGCTGGACAGACTGCTGAAATGATACAGAATATGATAAGAGAAGTATGTGAAAATGACCTTGACGGTCTGCTGCGACTGTATATGCAGCTTCATGACAACCCTTTCCCCGAAACTGAAGGCAAAGTGTCCGATATATGGCAGAGTATCCTTGCGGACAAAAATCACCATATCATTGTGGCAGAGGAAAACGGTAAGATAATTTCATCGTGCGTTTGTGTGATAATCCCGAATCTCACAAGAGGACAGCGCCCGTATGCTTTTATCGAAAATGTTGTCACTGATGCCGGATACCGCAAAAATGGCTATGCTACGGCTTGTCTGAATTTTGCAAAGGAAATTGCGGAACATGAGAACTGCTACAAAATGATGCTCCTGACAGGCTCAAAGGAGCAGAGTACGCTTGATTTCTATGAGCGTGCAGGCTATAACAGAAACGATAAGACTGCTTTTATCCAATGGCTGTAATAATGTTATCAAAACCTCCATAGAATGTATTATCACATTCTTTGGAGGCTTTATGTTTATCAGGAGTAAAATTTTCAGGGATACGGCTATTCTTTCAGCTATGCAGCTTTTTCTCGATTCTGCGGCACTTCTGCTGAATATGTTCATCACCCGTCAGCTCGGCTCGTCAGCGATCGGCATACTTACGCTTTTAGGCTCATTTCTCGGACTTGCAGCCACTATTTCCAACGGAAACGCTTTTTTATGCACAAGCAGACTTATTTCCGAGGAGACAGGCAAAAAAAACGGAAATCCTGAAAAGGTGCTGTTCCATGGGATAAAGCTGTGTATTATCCTTAGTATGGCGGTTTCTGTATTTATTCTTATGCTGTCAGACATGATATGCGTGCGATTCTTCGGCGGTGCAGATATGAAGTCAGCACTTAAAGCTGTGCCGTTTGTGCTTATTACAGGAGCTGTCGGAGCTTGTCTCAAAGGATACTTCAATGCAATGCGCAGAACATCTGTTCCTGCCATAAGCGATGTACTTGAATTTGCTGTGAAATCTGCGGTTATCGTTGCCATGACACTTGCTTCAAAGGTTCATAATGATGCTTTTGTCTGCAAGTTGATGATAACCTCGATAGTAATCGGAAATGCAGTGTCATTCCTGTACCTTATTGCAGTATACATAGCCAAAAGGACAAAATACAGCGGAAAATGCAGTCTGTCATTCGGAAAGTACGTATCTTACGCATTCCCGATACTCGGCGGCGGTGTGCTCACGGCTTTTCTGAGCAGTGCAAATGATGCGCTGATACCGTTCTGTCTGAGACAAAACGGCAGCACGTCGGCAAAAGCCCTCGGCAGTTTCGGCGTATTTGAGGGCATTGTCCTGCCAGCATTGTTTTTCCCGTCTGTAGTATTATGTTCATTGTCGGGCATAATAGTCAGTGAAACAGCCAGAGCCGCCGCCGCTGACAACAGAGAACGCATAAAAAGCCTTGCAGAACGCATTACTGACGATACTCTGATATTTGCAGTATTTGCCGCAGCGGTACTCATGCGATTCGGCAGTAATATCGGCAAGCTTCTCGGCGGCGGAGATGAAGCCGGACGGCTTATCACTCTGATTGCACCTGTTGTGCCGTTTATCTATATGGAGATCGTTCTTGAGGCAATGATAAAGGGCATGGGAATGCAGGCGTTCTCGTCGCTGAATTATCTTGCGGAATATGCGGTACGTATAAGCGTGGTGCTGATATTTGTGCCGAGATTCGGACTGTACGGCGCTGCGGCATCATACTACACAAGCAACGTTTTCGGAAACTGTTCAAGATTTATTAAGCTTTTAAAAGCATCAGGAATGAAATTCAGCTTGTTATCTTCGGTCATTCTGCCGATTTTGTATGCGTTCATGACTATGGCAGGTGCGGAAATGCTCATGAAACCGTTTGCAGCCCATGCAGAAAATGTCCTGTTTTCTGTTATATATATTATGCTCTGGGGAGCAATTTACTGCGGTATCATGCTGTTTATCGGCAGGTTGAAGCGATATGGTAAAAATAACGACAGGGTTGTTGTGAATAATTACCAATAAATATTATGAAAAGTAATACAAAATGTAGAAATCATTGAAAAGCTATTGCAATTATTAAAATAAGGGTTTATAATATATCCATACCGTTTGTCTGAGAGGCTGTTTAGTATCTGTTTGCATTCAGTTTTCTGAGCTTAATTTTGTTGAGGACGCTGAACAGGCTCTAACGGTCATACCAAACTAAGAGGAGAATTTCAATATGAAAAACTATGATATCAACAAAATAAAAAACATCGCATTTGCCGGCCATAACGGTTCGGGCAAAACTTCTCTCGCAGAAGCACTGCTTTTCAAGGCAGGCGCATCTGACCGTCTGGGCAAGACAGCCGACGGAACAACAGTTTGTGATTATGACGCTGAAGAAATTAAAAGACAGATATCAATAGGCACATCTCTTGCCGCTTTTGATTATAATGATTATGAGTTCAATATTCTTGACACACCTGGTCTGTTTGACTTTGCCGCTGAAATGACTGAGGGTATCCGTGCCGCTGATACCGTTCTTATCACTGTTTCTGCAAAGTCAGGCGTTAAGGTCGGCACAAGAAAGGCTTATGATGAAGCTGTTAAACAGGGCAAGTCCAAGATGTTCGTCGTTACCAAGATCGATGACAAGGACGCTAATTTCTTCAATGTTCTCACTGAACTCAAAACTGTTTTCGGCCCGACTGTATGTCCTGTAGTTGTTCCTGTTATCAGCAACGGACAGATCGTTTCATACGTAAACCTTATCGAAATGAAGGCTTATAAGTACGACAGCAAGGGAAATGCAGTTGAAACTGATATGCCTACAGCAGAAATATCCGAGAAATTTGAGTACCGTGTTGAGGGACTTGTTGCCGCTGTTTCCGAGGCTGTTGCAGAAACTTCCGATGAACTTATGGAGAAGTTCTTTGAGGGCGAGGCTTTCACTCAGAAGGAACTTATCGACGGTATCCACGACGGTATGAACAGAGGTATCATCACACCTGTAATCTGCACATCGGCTACTGAACTTTCAGCTATTGATATGCTCCTGAAGGAGTTTGAACTTCTTCTTCCTGCACCTTCCGAAGTACACGCTGCCGAGGCTTACACTGCATCAGATGATATTATCGAAATTAAATGTGACGAAAACGCTCCGCTTTCTGCATATGTTTTCAAAACAATCGCCGATCCTTTCGTTGGCAAGATGTCAATGATAAGAGTTATGTCAGGCAAACTCACTTCAAACTGTGATGTTATGAATTCATCAACAGGCACAACGGAAAAAATCGGCAAACTCTATAAGCTTTGCGGCAAAAAGCAGACCGAGGTAAGTTCTGCAAGCGCAGGCGAAATAGTTGTTGCTTCAAAAATTACAGCAAGCACAGGCTCTACACTCTGTGACGCTTCAAATGTCGTAAAATTCCCTGAAATGGAATTCCCGAGACCTTGCTACTCAATGGCTGTAAAGGCTAAGGCACAGGGCGACGAAGCTAAGATATCCACAAGTATACAGCGTCTTACAGAAGAAGATCCTACCCTGACATACGTTCAGGACGACAGCACTAAGGAACAGATCTTAAGCGGTCTCGGCGAACAGCATCTTGAAGTTGCCGCTGCAAAGCTCAAAGGCAAGTTCGGCGTTGATATCGTTCTTTCAGTTCCTAAGATAGCTTACAAGGAAACTATACGCAAAAAGGTCAAGGTCGAAGGCAAGCACAAGAAGCAGTCAGGCGGTCACGGTCAGTACGGTCATGTGTGGATCGAATTTGAGCCATGCGTAAGCGATACTCTTATTTTCGAAGAAAGAGTATTCGGCGGCGCTGTTCCTAAGAACTACTTCCCGGCAGTTCAGAAGGGACTGGAGGATTCCGTAAAGAAGGGCGTTCTTGCAGGCTGTCCTGTAGTCGGATTAAAGGCTATCCTCGTTGACGGTTCATATCATCCTGTTGACTCGTCAGAAATGGCATTCAAGACAGCCGCTTCTATCGCATACAAAGAAGGTCTCAGACAGGCTGATCCTGTAATGCTTGAACCTATCGGCACTCTGAAAGTCAATGCACCTGATGAAAATACAGGCGATATCATGGGCGAACTGAACAAGCGCAGAGGCAGAGTTCTTGGCATGGAACCTGTCGGAAACGGAATTACTCTCATTCAGGCAGAAGTTCCGCAGAGAGAAATGCACGACTTTGCAATGTATCTCCGTCAGACCACAAGAGGCATGGGCAGTTTCTCACTTGATTTCGAGAGATATGAACAGCTTCCTGCAACACTTCTTGCAGAGGTCATCTCGGCAAACGCTGTTGAAGAATAATATTATTTTATAATGAGAAAACCCATATGGAATTTTTTCCATATGGGTTTTTGCATTTGTCTGTTATGAATTCTTGTCAACCTGATGGAACTTTTTCAGGTTGCCTATTTTTTCGTTTCTCTCCTCAAGCACTTTTTCTACGTCAGACCATTCAAGTCCCTGATTTGCGCAAAGTACCATTACATGATAGAGAAGGTCATTTATCTCATTTTTCAGTTCGTCATTATCGCCGTTCTTTGCGGCAATTACTGTTTCGGTAGCTTCCTCGCCTACCTTCTTGCATATCTTGTCAACGCCCTTGTCAAAAAGGTAACAGGTATAGGAATTCTCCTCTGCTGTGCCCTCCTGATACTGCTTTTTTCTTGCCTTGATTACCTCAAAGATCTCCTCGTAAACTGTCATTTTTTATTCTCCTTTTTCCTCTGTATTGTACAGCTCGTTAAAGAAACAGCTGTATGAACCTGTATGACACGCAACTCCTGTCTGCTCAACATTTACAAGCAGAGTATCGTCATCGCAGTCGCCGTATATCGATACGACCTTCTGGAGATGACCTGATGTTGCCCCCTTGTTCCAGTATTCCTGCCTTGAACGGCTCCAGAACCATGTATAACCTGTTTCAAGCGTTTTTTTCAGGCTTTCCTTGTTCATGTATGCCAGCATGAGTACTGTTTTCGTATTGACCTCATAACATATCGCAGGGATAAGTTCTCCCTTTACGAAAAATCTGTCAAGGTCATTTAAATCTACCTTTATCATTTTTACCTCCATATATCAGTTGTCTTCAATATATTCAACAGGCACAGCCTTAGTCAGCCATACTCCGTTTGCGGAAATGAAGAATTTTATGCCGTTCCGTGACATTTCTCCTGATCTTATCCTGAAAATATGCGGCTTTCCATGTCTTATGCCGACCTTGTGTGCAGTTTCAGTATCAGCCGAAAGATGCACATACAGTCTGCTCTGCGGTTTCAGTCCCTCTTTCAGAATTGAATCAACATATTTTTCGCCTGTTCCGTGATATAGAAATTCAGGCGGATTTTTTTCTTCAAGCTCAACATCGACCTGCACAGAATGTCCCTGATTTGCACGGATAAGAGTTTTGTCATCATTAAAGCTGTATCGCTGTTTTTCATCAGTTCTGACAATTTCCTCAAGCATAGCCATGTTGATTTTCTGACCGCCGCTTTTATTGATACCTTCAATAAGGCTGCCAACCTCAGCCCATCCGTGCTCATCAAGCTGAATACCTATAGTTTCAGGCTTGTGGCGCAGTATCAGGCTGATAAACTTGCTAATATTTTTTAAATCAGCCATATCATCACCTCAAGTCCAGAGAGATGTTATAAACATCGGGGATGCATCATCAGCCTTTTTGAAACCGCAGTTCTCATAGAAATGCAACTCATTGTTGTATGCAACGACTACTATTCTGAGGTAATCCTCATACTTTTTCTTCATCATATCAACAAGTGTCCTGCCGATAGTCATATCATGATATTCAGGGTCAACAAGCAGATAATGAACATATGCCGTCATTATTCCGTCGTCCATGACACATATCATGCCGACAAGCTTGTTTCCGTCCCATGCGCTTATAACTGTTGAAAAATTTTTCATAGCAACCGCAAGCTTGTCAGGGAAATGTCCCGATGACCATTCAACCGAAAGAAACAGTCTTTCAAGTTCCTGCGGCGTAAAATCATGCGTAAGTTTGTAGTCTATCTCCATAATGATCCCTCCTAAATCCACCACTCAGGCGTAATCTCGCCAAGTGTAACAGTTTTTCCGCTGCTCATATCAAGCATTATTTCTATATCTTTGTAGTTTTCAGGCATGAGCTGGACCATAAGCTCACGGCACGCACCGCACGGAGCACCAGAACTTCCGTCAGGCAGTACCGCAAGTACCTTATCAATTTCGGTTTCGCCGTTTGTTATCATATTGAAAATTGCATTTCTCTCGGCACATATTCCAAGTGTCGAACAGGTATCTATGCATACTCCTGTATAGATTTTTCCCGATTTTGAGAGAATTGCCGCACTTACTTCTCCGCAAGTGACATATTCTGAAATGCGTTTTTCGTTTTGTACAGCTTTTGCGGCTTCATATAATTCGTTCCATATCTTGTCCATGTATAATCACCTCATAAAATTCGTCGGGCAAGCCGAGGGAAACAATGAGAACAATCCGTCAGTCTGTGCTGCGCTTGACTGACTACTTTTTAGGGGGACGCTGTCCCCCTCGTACACCCCCTGCCAGAGAGCGAAGCTGCTCTCTGGACTCCGCTGTGTCGGCTTCGCCGTTTCATTAATAATTTTTTGTTTTTGTAACTTTGAAATATTTGTTGAACTCGGCAGTCCACATATCCATTTCCTCACCGATCTCAGTTTCATTGACTTCATTCATGATAAGCCAGACATTTTTACAGCCTGTTTTCGCCATTTCTGGAAGAAGCCATGAAAATCCCCATTCAACATCAGCCTTGTCATCTTCAAAGCCGTTCCTTGCATCAATAACAAAGTCACAGCCATATTTGCGAAGAAGCTCCAGAGCCGCAGTTGTCGGTTTACGGTAGTTATCAAGTCTTGCCTCTTTTTTCCATGTCAGCAGAACTTTTCCGTCAGCCTCAATGTACTCAACATCGGCAAATTCAGATGTAAATTCAAGCATATCATCACTCCTCAAACAAATTTCTGAGCATTCTATCAGGGCTTTTCATAAATGCTCTGACAGTCTGGAAACATTCGGTCTGTTCATACGGTATTTCGGCAATTCCGTCACTATTCAGTTCATACACCAGTGCATTGGGATATGAAAGCAGAATCGGCGAATGAGTTGCGATTATGAACTGACTCCCCTCCTCTGCAAGCTCATGCAAACGTATCATCAGTGACATCTGACGTGACGGTGAAAGTGCGGCTTCAGGCTCATCAAGTATATAAAATCCGTGACCTCTGAACCTGTTCATGAACAATGAGAAAAAACTCTCGCCGTGCGACTGGTCATGCAGAGATGTTCCTCCGTATACTTTCAGAAGATCGCTGTCCATTCCAGCGATATATGATGCCGCATTGTAAAATGTCTCGGCACGCAGAAAAAAGCCTGTTTTCGGACGTTCTGCCTCTCTTACCAGCTTCACCGCACTGTGCAGTGAGGAATGCGTTTCCTCTGTTGAAAAGGAGAAATTCATTGAGCCGCCCTCTGCATTGAAACCGTATTTTACGGCTATTGCTTCAAGCAAAGTGGATTTTCCGCTGCCGTTTTCACCAGAAAAAATAGTAACAGACCGGTCAAGCGGCAGTCCGCCCATATCGCATATCTGACGCACAGCGCCAAGACATCTGACGTATTCCTCGCACTGTGATAAATCGTTTATCTGAACACTGCGAATAAACATCAGCGAACGATTACGCCTTTGCTGCGGCAATATTCCTTTACCTCGCCGACAGTCAGTTCCTTAAAGTGGAAAAGTGAAGCCGCAAGAGCCGCAGTAGCGCCTGTTTTCTCAAAGACCTCATAGAAATCGTTTATCTTTCCTGCGCCGCCGCTTGCGATGACAGGTATCGAGCAGTTATTGCACACAGCCTTCAGCATATCGATATCAAAGCCTTCCTTAGTGCCGTCGGCATCAATGGAGTTAAGGCATATTTCGCCTGCACCAAGCTTTTCAATAGTATGCACCCAGTCAATAAGGTCAATGCCCATATCAACACGTCCGCCGTTTATGTACACAGTCCATTTCTGTTCGGCAATCTTCTTTGCATCGATTCCGACACAGATACACTGACTTCCGAAAATATCAGCGCCATCCTTGATAAGCTGTGGATTCTTCACAGCCTGTGAGTTTACAGATACTTTATCTGCACCTGCACGGAGAGCCTCACGTATATCATCGACAGTTTTGATTCCGCCGCCGACTGTAAGCGGTACAAAAACCTTTTTTGCAGTATCACGCACCACATCAAGGAATACTCCTCTGCCCTCGAAAGATGCAGTTATATCGTAAAATACAAGTTCGTCAGCACCCTGTTTGTTATACTCAGCGGCACACTCAACAGGATCGCCTACATCACGTACTCCCTCAAAATTCACGCCTTTAACAACCTTGCCGTTTCTCACGTCAAGGCATGGTATTATTCTTTTTGCAAGCATTTTCAAGCTCCTTTTAGTCTTCTATTGCCTCATCATCATGTTCAAAATCTTCAAAATCGTCAAAGTCATCAAACGCATCCATGCCCTCGTTGACAATGACCTTCTTAATGCCCGAAACATTGTTGAAAGCTTTGAGAATGCCATGTATTGCGGCATTTTCGTTTCTGACATTGCCGATATCGTGGTATATCTCTATCTTGCTGTCAGACTTTGAAACGCTGATATATCCTGCATAGTCATCATCTTCTCCGCTTATTGAATCCTCAAATGCACCGATTGCCTTATGAACCTCATCAAGTTTTGCATCAGTTACACCGTCAGTGAAGAAAATGCTGTAATTAAAACATTCTCCGTCTATTCCGTCCATTGTTATCTCATAATTAAGTCCGAGTTTATCAAAACCCATTGCTTTTGCCAAGTCAAATCCCATAATGTTCACCTTACTTCTTTCTTAATTCAGCATATGCACCATAGTGGATAACATCAAATTCAGCCGGTGCATTGTTTTCAAGCATTTTTTTGTGTTCAGCCTCCCATAAAGCTGTTTCACTCTCTGAAAGTGAAGCTCCTACGCCACGGCAGGCTTTCATTCGTCCGTTCCAGCTTTCCTGTGTGAACGGAACATTAAGTTTGTATTCCTCATGCGCTGCAAGTTCAAATTTGTCATTATAGCATTCAGGAATGAATATTGGATGTACTTTTTCGCCGCCTCCTGTCCAGTTCGGATTATATTTCAGCACAAGTTTCTCACTCATGCCTGCAATTTTATCCTCAAACGGCAGCCATGCCATATACAGAACGAGAATTTTTCCGTTTGGTTTCAGCATTCTGTAAAAGCAGTCCGCAACTTTTTCATGGTCAAAATACCAGAAACACTGGCAGGCTGTGATAACATCAAATGTCCCGTCAGGAAAGTCGAGCTTTTCAGTCGGAAGTGCATAATAATCAATATCCATGCCTTCTGAAAGTATTTTTGCCTGTTCTATCTGATTTTCGGATATATCAGTTCCCGTCCATTTTGCACCGTAACGGTGCATATTTCGTGGAATTACACCTGTTCCCGTACCGATATCAAGTACACGCTGACCGTCTTTGCATAAACCAAGTGCAAGTATTTTGTCATAAAATTCCTGCGGATAGATGTCACGGTATTTTGCATAATCTGCCGATGTTCTTCCCCAGTCAAATGCTTTTCCGTTGTCGATTTCGTTATTGATAATATTCATAGCCAGCCGCCTCTTTTCGTATTATTTTAATGAATACTCTATAGCTTCTTTAAGATCAAGTGTGCCTTTATAAATTGATTTGCCGCATATTGTTCCGTAAAGGTTCATTTCCTTGCAGGCGATTATGTCATCCATTGTATGAACGCCGCCGCTTGCAACGATATTAGCTCTGCCCTCAGTTGCGTCGGCAAGCTTTTTTAGCTGTTCACGGTTTACGCCGCTGAGTGTGCCGTCCTTGGAAATATCAGTGAAAATGAAGTATTTCACGCCTGATTCTATCATTTTTTCCGCAAGGTCGATATAGTGAACGTCAGAGCTTTCAAGCCAGCCCTCTGTAGCGACCATTTCGTTCATGGCATCTATCCCAACAACGATTTTTTCGCTTCCGAACTTTTCAACGGCTTCACGCACAAGCTTTGGATTTTTCAGCGCAACAGAGCCGAGAATTACTCTTGTGATGCCCATATCCAGATATGCCTGTATTGTTTCAAGACTGCGAATACCGCCGCCAAGCTCAACTTTCAGATTAGTCTTTTCGGCAACGTCAGTATAAATTTTTGTATTGACAGGTCTGCCCTCTTTTGCGCCGTCAAGGTCTACCATGTGTATCCATTCAGCACCTGCCGCCTCGAAGCTTTTTGCGGTTTCGAGGTAGTCTGATGCCACTTTTTCAACTGTGTTGAAATCGCCCTTGAAAAGACGTACACAGTTACCGTCTTTTATGTCGATTGCAGGAAATATTAACATATTATTCCTCCTTGTTCATATCATTATTTTCTGTCATTTCATATCCGTCGTTATTGCTGTTTTCTGTCATCTCGCTGTTGTCCGTCATGTGGCTTTTTTTCCTCCCCTTAACGACACCTTCATAATATTTAACCATGGACACTATAAATATTATGAAATAAATAAACATCCATGGAGCCAGTAATATATACCAGCCAATGCCGTGAGAAGGCTGAAATATTTGCGGTGTTAATCTTGCTGTTATTTTCTCTATGGCACTTAATATAAAAACAAGTGCAAATCCGTTTATCAAAAAGCATCTGAAGAACAGCGTTGCCGGCAAGATCTGCGGAAATTTGCGCTTTGCCAGACTGTACATAATTATCTGCACGTATATCGGTGCAGTAAAACTCAAAAATGTTATGATATATGATAATATTCCCCAAAAATTCTTCATTAAATTTATCCCCTTATCTGTTGTTCTGTATCGGTTTATATCAGACTGCCAAAGCTTTTTAAAATTTTCAGTCCGGTTTCGCCGCTCTTTTCAGGGTGGAACTGTGCTCCGTAAACGTATTTTCCGTTGTATACCAATGCCGGAACACGTCCGCCGTATTCGCTGTATGCGGCAATATTGCTGTCTGCACAGTCAGCCTTGTAGGAGTGTACGAAATAAACATATTCATTATCCCCTACATTTTCAAGCAGAGGACATTGATTCAGCTTCTCACGCTTATTCCAGCCCATATGCGGGATTATCAGGTCAGGTTCTTCCATTTTTATTACAGAACCGCCGATAAGTCCGAGACCGTCAGTCTCCTCAAACTCATAGCCTTTTTCAAAAATAAGCTGCATTCCGAGACATATTCCTAAAAACGGCTTTTTCTCAGCCTCAGCCTTTATCGTATCGACAAGACCTGTAGCCTCAAGCTTTTTCATTGCGGCAGGAAATGCGCCTACACCGGGAAGTATCACCGCATCAGCCGAAATTACCGATTCCTTGTCCGAAACCAGTCTGCTTTCAAGGCCGAGATAATCCAGTGCATTTTTTACGCTGAAAATATTGCCTGCGCCGTAATCAATAATCGCAATCATTACAGTACTCCTTTCGTGGAGAGTGTTGAACCGTCAGCATTGAGTGTTACTGCTGTTTTCAGTGCATGGGCAACAGCCTTATATACAGCCTCTGCCTTATGGTGGTCATTGCTTCCGTACAAAAGGTTGATATGCAGTGTCATGCCCGAATTAAAGGCAAATGCACGGAAAAATTCCTCGGTCATGCAGAGGTCATAGTTTCCGCAGGACTGATTTGTAAATTCGCAGTTGAACACAAGAAACGGTCTGTTGCTGAGGTCAAGGCTTGCCATTGCAAGTGACTCATCCATCGGGATATATGCCGTACCATAGCGTACAATTCCCGATTTTGCACCAAGTGCCTGATCAAGTGCCTTGCCGAGGGCAATGCCTGTATCCTCTATTGTGTGGTGACAGTCAACATGAAGATCGCCTGTTACCTTGATATCCATGCTTATTCCGCTGTGAACGGAAAGCGCTGTGAGCATATGGTCAAAAAATCCCACGCCTGTTGAAATATCAGCCGTACCCTTTCCGTCAAGTGCAACTGTAACTTTTATCTGTGTTTCCTTTGTATTTCGCTCAATAGTACCTGTTCTCATAAAATTACCTCACTGATAAAACCTGTCAAGAACTGCGATAAACTGAGCATTTTCCTCAGCAGTACCGGCAGTTATCCTGAGATAGCCGTTGAATTTTCTTACTGCGATAGAATTTTCAAGCATGAACTCATAAATTTTCTGATAATCAGCAGTCTTTATGTACACAAAATTAGTACACGGCTCATAGATCTTTTCAAAACAGCCGTATTTCTTATCTACTGCAAGAATATCGCTGTAAAGCTGTTTTGTATTCTTGATTATTATATTGCGGCAGTCTGTAAGATACTGCTTTTCCGAAAGAATCTCCGCTGCTATAGTCTGCGCTACCGAATCGTTGTTATATGGCGATTTAGCGGCTCTCATAGCTGTTGTCACGGTCTTGTTCGATACAGCAAATCCAAATCTTACTGCGGCAAGTCCGATAGCTTTTGAACAGGTTTTCAGGATTATCAGATTGTCATACTTATTGACCTCGTCAAGAAGTGACTGATCCCAGAAGTCCATGTATGCCTCATCAAGTATCACGAGACAATCGCTGAGAGACTCAATAATTCTTCTTACATCATCTTTGCAAAGTCCGAGAGATGTCGGGTTGCACGGGTTTGAGAAAATAAGTCCCTTTGCATTTTTCTCCTTACAGAAAGCAATAAGCTTATCTGCATTTATTGAAAGGTCAAACTCTTTCTGGTATGTTTCAACATTCAGCTCATAAAGCTGTGCATAGAAGCCGTACATTGAAAAGTCATTTGATACATTTACAATTGTATCTCCCGATTCAAAAAAGCAGCTTGAAATAACGCTGATAAGCTCATCAGAACCGTTTCCCGCTGTTACAAGTTCAGGAGAAACGCCGTAAAGCGACGAAAATGCATTCACAGGCTCTGATGCGATACAGTCAGGGTATCTGTTGAAATCAAGTGCAGAAATTCTTTTGCATATCTTCTCTTTAAGCTGTTCATTTAGATTGAAACAGCTCTCGTTTGCATCGAGTCTGATCTTATATGTGCCTGTGATCGGTTCATATGGAACAAGGTCAACAAGCTTTTTATTCAGTTTATATCCCATTTTTTATCCTTTCTAAAAACACCTATAGGGCGGTCTGTTTTCAAGCCGCCCCATTATGCAATTTAATCTTCAAATCTTACCTTGATAGCATTTGCGTGTGCAGTAAGTCCTTCTCTTTCAGCAATGAGAACGATATCGTCTTTAGCTTCACGCAGAGCATCTTCGGTATAATATGTATATGCAGTACGCTTTGTAAAGCTTGCAACGCCGAGAGGCGAGAAGAAACGTGCTGTACCGCTTGTCGGCAGTACGTGGTTAGGGCCTGCAAAATAGTCTCCGAGAGGCTCTGAAGCGTAGTGACCGAGGAAAATAGAACCTGCATTGTCAAGGCTTCCAAGAAGCTCAAACGGATTCTCCATGAGTACTTCAAGATGCTCAGGAGCAATTGCATTTGCCAGTTCTACGCACTTCTGACGGCTGTCGGCAATGATTATTGCGCCGTAGTCATCAAGTGACTTTTCAATGATAGACTTTCTTGAAAGATATTCCTTCTGACGGTCTATTTCCTTGATTGTATCATCTGCAAGCTTTTCGCTTGTAGTTACCATAATTGCAGATGCAAGAACATCATGCTCTGCCTGTGACATAAGGTCAGCCGCAGCAAACTTCGGATTTGCAGTTTCATCGGCAATAACAAGAATCTCACTCGGACCTGCGATCATATCGATATCAACAACGCCGTAGAGAAGTTTCTTTGCAGTTGCAACATAGATATTTCCAGGGCCTACGATCTTATCGCACTTCGGAATCTCCTCTGTACCATATGCAAGAGCCGCAATTGCCTGTGCGCCGCCTGAAAGAAATACTCTGTCAACTCCGCAGAGACCTGCCGCAACGAGGATATCCTTATTGGGTGTACCGTCTTTGAGCGGCGGAGTTACCATGATTATCTCCTTAACGCCTGCGATCTTTGCAGGGATAGCATTCATAAGCACGCTTGAAGGATATGCAGCCGTGCCGCCCGGAACATAGAGACCTACTCTTTCAAGACCACGTATTCTCTGTCCGAGAATCACGCCGTTTTCCTTTGGAGAGATAAAGCTCTGTTCAACCTGTTTGTGGTGGAAATCGGATATATTTTCAATTGCATTAAGAAGGGCATTGACAAAACTCTCATCAGCCTCGGAAAGCGCATCATTGATGACCTCTCTCGGAACTTCATAATACTGCGGAAGATTGCCGTCAAATTTGAGAGTGTAGTTCTTTACTGCTTCATCGCCGCCGTTCTTTACTGTTTCGATAATTTCGGTTACAACTGCTTCAACTTTTTTATTTGTCTCGCCGCTTCTCTTTTTGAGTTCGCCAAGAAATGCGGCTTCATCTGTACCATTTGCAAAAATTTTCTTCATCAAAGATTCTCCTCTATAAGATTGATAAGTCCCTCTATCTCTGCCTGTCTCATTTTAAGGCTTACCGTATTTGCGATAAGTCTTGCAGAAATAGGTGCAACGTCCTCGATTACTTCAAGTCCGTTTTCTTTAAGTGTAGTGCCGGTTTCAACTATATCAACGATTCCGTCGGCAAGTTCAAGAAGCGGTGCAAGTTCAACTGAGCCTTCTATCTTGATTATTTCTGTATCCATGCCCTTTTTCTCAAAAAAGCTTCTTGATACATTAGGGTATTTTGTAGCGATAGTCTTGATGCCGTAGCCGCTGTAGAAGTCGTATCCCTTCTTTGTGGCAAGAGCAAATTTGCATCTTCCGAAACCAAGGTCAACAAGCTCATAGAACTTGCCCCTCATCTCCATGATAGTATCCTTGCCGACTACGCCCATATCGCATACGCCGTGTTCAACATATGTGATTACGTCGTTTGCCTTTGCAAGAACGACTTCAAGATTTCCATCAGGTATCGGAAGAATAAGCTTTCTTCCCTTTTCACGTACTGCTGTACAGTCAAATCCGAGCTTTTCAAAAAGTCCGACTGTATCCTTTTCAAGTCTGCCCTTTGTGAGCGCAATTCTGATAGGCTTATTCATTCTGTGACCTCCCCGTTTTCGCTGTCAACCACAACTACTCTTGCGATCTTTCTTTCAATTGCATATTCTCTTACACTTTCAAGATCATCAAAAAGCGCATTTTCAACTACAAGTCCCTGTTCACGGAGAGCCTGTGCAGCCTTCAGTGCGGCTACCTCAAATCCTTCTTCAGCATATACAATAGCATCGATTTCCTGATTTGCAGGGAATACGCCGTTCTTGATGATGACCTTTTCTATGCCGTTTACATTGACTGCGAAACCAATTGCAGGTACGTCATAGCCGAATTCAGAAATAAGCTTGTCATAGCGTCCGCCTGAGATTACTTCCTCACCGTGTCCCTGTAAATAGCCCTTTATAATAAGACCTGTGTAATAGTCTGTCTTGTTTACGAGACCAAGGTCAACTGTGATCGTGCCGTCATTGCCGCATATCTCGGAAATATCATTATATATCTCACGAAGTTCTTCAAGAAGTGCTGAGATATTATCGTCTGCGATAAGTTCGTCAGCCTTTTCAAATACTTCCTCGCCGCCGAAAAGTGCAGGCAGCTTTTTAAGTGCATTTGTAACAGGGCTGCTGCCGAATGTATCAAGAAAATCATTGAGCGCAGGGAAATTCTTGTTTTCGATAAGCTTTCTTATCCTCTCCTTTTCCTTGTCAGTAGCTTCAAGACGGCTTACAAGCTCCTTGAAAACGCCGATATGACCAAGTTCAATTGAAAATTCCATGCCGAATGCCCTGAGTGAATCAACGGCAGTTGAGATCACTTCAAGATCAGCCATTTTCTGCTGTGAACCGATAAGTTCGATACCTGTCTGTACTATCTCGTCACTTCTGCCCTTGAGCGCAGGCTCTGTGCGGTATACTGTCTGGTTATAGCATAATTTCAGCGGAAGATCAGCTTCTCTGAGTCTTGTAGCCACAACTCTTGCGATAGGCATTGTGGAATCAGGTCTCATTACAAGCAGTCTGCCCTTGTTATCAGTGAGCTTATAGAGATTTTCCTGCGGGAAGTACTGTGAATTCAGGTTGAAAACATCAAAGAATTCCAGTCCCGGAGTTATCATTTCGCTGTAGCCTCTCTTTTTGAAAAGTTCGAGAAGCGTATTTTCTATATTTCTTCTGATTGTACACTCACCGAAAAGCAGATCCTTTGTGCCTTCGGGAGTTATAAGATCATAATTTCGCATATTTACCTCCATTAAGTATAACGCTTTAGTCTGCTAACATGATAATATGATAGCATATTACTAAAACAAAGTCAAGTTAAAAGAAAGACATCTGCGTAGATTCAGGCAAATCACCAAATGCCCCTATACTTTTCAACATATCAATTGTAGTTTTTGACGCTCCGCTTTCCTGTTGGAACTCCTCTACAGACATAAATCCGCCCTTCTGAACGGCATCATAAATACCCATAGCGGCATTCTCGCCAACGCCTGACATTGCCGAAAACGGTATTCTCAGCTTACCGTCCTCAACAAGATAGTCCTTTGCATGGGATCTGAACAGGTCTATCGGAAGGAATTCATATCCTCTCGACAGCATCTCATTTGTAATAAGAAGGATATCATAAAGGTCGCTTTCCTTTTTGGAACGGTCATTTCCGAGCGCTTTCAGTTCCTCGATACGTGCTCTTACAGCGGCTTTTCCCTTGACTGCAAGTTCTGCGTCGAAATCCTCGCCACGTACTGAAAAATAAGTTGCATAGTATTCAAGCGGCATATGAAGCTTGAACCAGCCCAGCTTGATTGCCGCAATAACATAGGCGGCGGCATGAGCTTTCGGGAACATATACTTTATCTTCAGACAGCTGTCAATGTACCACTGCGGCACATTATGGTCAAGAAGCATCTGGATTATCTCAGGCGTGAACTGCTTGGGCGCTTTTCCCTTACGAGTCCACTCCATTATCTGGAACGCCATTTTAGGCTCAACGCCCTTATACAGCAGATAAGTCATGATACTGTCACGGGTACCGATAACCTCGGAAATCGTACACGTTCCCTGATCGATGAGGTCTTTTGCATTGCCGAGCCATACATCAGTTCCGTGCGAAAGTCCCGAAATCTGCAAAAAGTCGCTGAATTTCGTAGGCTTTGCATCAAGAAGCATCTGGATAGTGAAGCCCGTTCCCATTTCAGGGATACCAAGACTTCCGGTCTTGCAGTATATCTCCTCAGGTGTAACCCCCAGAACATCGCAGTTTGTACACATTCTGATAACATCAGGATCGGATGTCGGAACATCCTTTATCTTCTTGCCTGTCAGGTCTTCAAGGTGCTTATAAAGCGTAGGTACAACGTGTCCGAGTTCATCAAGCTTCAATATAGTATCATGGAGAGAGTTGAATGTGAAATGTGTGGTGATTATCTCTGAATCTGCTGTATCCGCAGGGTGCTGGACAGGCGTAAAATCGTATACGTCATAGTCCGACGGAACAACGACCATTCCTCCCGGATGCTGACCTGTAGTTCTCTTGATGCCTGTACAGCCTATGGAAAGACGTGTCATTTCGGCATTATTCAGCGTGATTCCGTTGTCCTCGCAGTATTTTTTTACATAGCCGTAAGCCGTTTTTTCAGCAACAACAGAGATAGTGCCCGCCTTGAAAACGTTGGTCTTGCCGAATAATTTTTCAGTATATCTGTGCGCCCAGAACTGATATTCATCGGAGAAGTTAAGGTCGATATCAGGGGCTTTGTCACCGTCAAATCCGAGGAAGGTCTCGAACGGGATATCATGTCCTTCACGCATCATATCCGTTCCGCAGTCAGGACAATTCTTCTGCGGCAGGTCAAATCCTGAACCGTATACGCCGTCAAGAAGAAATTCGCTGTGCTTGCATTTCGGACAGACATAATGCGGCGGAAGCGGATTTACCTCCGAAATTCCTGCCATTGAGGCTACGAATGACGAACCTACAGAACCTCGTGAACCAACGAGATAGCCGTTGTCAACAGAGTTCCATACAAGCTTCTGCGCAATGATGTAAAGTACGGAAAATCCGTGCTTTATGATAGACGAAAGCTCTCTGTCCAGACGCTTTTCAACTATTTCAGGAAGCGGATTTCCGTATATCTCATACGCTTTGTCATGGGTTATCTTTACAAGTTCCTCCTCAGCGCCGTCAATGGTAGGGGTAAACGTGCCCTTCGGAATCGGGCGGACTTCCTCTATCATGTCAGCAATTGCGTTGGTATTTGTGATGACTACCTCACGGGCTTTTTCCTCGCCGAGATAAGCAAATTCCTGCATCATCTCCTCGGTAGTTCTCAGATAGAGCGGAGCCTGATTTTCTAAATCCTTGAAGCCCATGCTGGCAAGGATTATCTTACGGTATATCGCATCTTTCGGATCAATAAAGTGAACATCACACGTCGCACAGACAGGTATTCCAAGCTTATCACCGAGAGCAATTATCCGCCTGTTGTAGTCACGAAGCTCCTCGTCATCCTGCGCCGTACCATCACGAACCATGAATTCATTGTTGGCAATAGGCTGTATTTCAAGATAATCATAGAATTCCGCAAGCTTTTCGATATGCTCCTCGGAATCCCTTATCACCATAGCCTGAAACAGTTCGCCTGCCTCACAGGCACTTCCGAAGATAAGTCCCTCACGATGCGCCTGAAGAACGGTTTTCGGGATAAGCGGCTTTTTATAGAAGTAATCAAGGTTGCTGTACGAAACAAGCTTGTACAGATTTTTCAGTCCTGCCTGATTGCGGACGAGAATTATCTGGTGGTAGGATTTCAGCTTCTTTACGTCTATCTCGCCTGCCTTGAAGTTAAGTTCATCAAGGGTTTTGAGCTGTTTGTCACTGACAAGCCTGCCCACAAGTTCAATGTATATCTTTGCAAGCATAAGGGCATCATCAGAGGCACGGTGATGGTCAAATTTGCCGAGTTTAAGCTGTTTTGCGACAAGATTCAGCTTATGCCTTCCCATTTCGGGAAGCATTGCCTGACAGAGTATGAGAGTATCTATCCAGTTATACTTAAAATCAATCTCCTGACGCTTGCAGACCTCATTGATGAATGTTGTATCAAAATTTGCGTTATGTGCAACGAGCACCGGATTTTCGCCGCAGAATTCCATGAACATCTCAACGGCTTCCTTTTCCTCGGGAGCATCTTTTACATCATCATCGCTTATGCCTGTAAGTTCCGTTATCTCCTCAGGGATATGCTTTTTCGGGTTTACCTTTGTATTGAAGCTGTCAACTACCTGTAAATTTTTCAGCTTGACAGCACCTATCTCGGTAAGGCGGTCAGATGCAAAATTCAGACCTGTTGTCTCAACGTCAAAAATGATAATTTCATCATTTATACTGCGGCTGTCAGGATTTTTCAGGATAAGCTGCTTATCCATATCGTTGACAACATAAGCCTCCATGCCGTAAATCACCTTGAAATTCTTCGGCATATTGTACATACAGTCAGGGAACGCCTGAACACAGCCGTGGTCTGTAATTGCCATAGCCTGATGTCCCCATTCCGCCGCTCTGTTGATGAGAGTTACAGGATCGGTCACAGCGTCCATTGCCGACATATTCGTATGGCAGTGAAGTTCGACACGCTTTTCGGGATAATTGTCCATTTTCGGGATACGCTTTACTTTTATAAGAGAATTTGCCGATATTACGATATCCCTTGCATACTGGTCATAATCAAGCTTGCCTGAAACCAGAAGTGTTGTGCCGTTCTTTATGGAGGACAGCTTCATCTCCTCGATTTCAGCATTAGTGCCGAATATCTTGATTTTCAGTGAGCCGCTGTAATCAGTCACATCAAACGTTGCAACAGTTTTCTCGTTGCGCAGTTCCTTTATCTCAGAGGCAAAAACATCGCCGACAACAGTGAGCTTTTCGCCCATTTTCGGTATTGCATCGCATATCGGCACAGGCTTTTCACGGATAGCCCTGCCCTTGATTACCTCCGCAGATTCAGGATCAAACTCCTTGTCAAGCGCCGTCACGTCAATTGAAGCTGTAGGCATAACGGACTGCATTTCCTCACGCTGTTTCTCCTCGGCAGTCTTTTCAGGAATGAGCTGACTGCTGTAATCAGGCATTTCAGCTTCACGAGTCTCAACAAGCTTGTCATACTCCTCGTCTGAAACGGAAGAATCTCCCGTCAGCGTAATTTCAGTCTTTAAGCCGAACTGATTGTAGATAAGGCGTGAAAAACGTCCGCAGAAATCAAATTTGTTCAGGATATCAAGTCCGCCGTGAACGATAGAGATATCGATTCTGCCCTCTGACAGCCTTACATCTGCATCATCAAGAAAGCCGTTCACTACCGATACATCACGTTTCAGAAGCTTCAGCAGTTCAGAATAACAGTCCATTCCGAAAATTTCAGAGGGATAACGGCATGACAGCCTCATCTTCTCAACCTGAAATACTTCCTCAACAGTCTTTTCAAAAACGAAGATGTCCTCGCTCGGAACAAGCTTTTCATAATTTGCATAAAATGTGATATGGTCAAGCTTATCCGAATAAGTCAGCCTGAATATCTCGCCGCACCTGATGCTTTCAGGTATTTCGGTATTGTATTCTTTAAGGAATTCAGCTAAATTTACGTTCATTCTTAAAGCTTGTCAACCTCCGCAAGAAGCTCGCTGACAATTTCCTCCTCTTTGATTTTTCTCTGAGTACCGTCTTTTCTGAAGATCACAGCACAGCCGTCGCCGCCTGCGATTCCCACATCAGCTTCACGAGCCTCTCCGGGGCCGTTCACGATACAGCCCATGACTGCAACGGTGATGTCCTTATCCATATCTTTTACGGCTTCCTCAACCATTTTTGCGGCTTTCACAAGATCGATACGTGTTCTGCCGCAGGTCGGGCATGATACTATCTTAACGCCGCCACGCTTTCCGATAGCTTTCAGGATATCCTTTGCGGCGGCAATTTCACGAATCGGATCATCTGTCAGCGAAACACGGATAGTCTCGCCGATTCCGTCACAGAGAAGTGAACCTATGCCGACGGATGACTTGATAAGTCCCATGCGCTCCGTACCTGCCTCTGTAACTCCGAGGTGAAGCGGATAATTACACTTTTCAGCCGCAAGTCTGTATGAGGCTATCATTCTGTTTACGTCTGATGATTTGATAGAGATAACAATGTCGTCAAAGTCGAAATGTTCAAGCATTGCGGCATGAGTCATGGCACTTTCGACCAGAGCTTCGGGAGTTGGTGAGCCGTATTTTGCAAGTATCTCCTTTTCAAGCGAACCTGAGTTTACGCCTATTCTTATCGGAAGATTTCTTGCACGGCAGGCATCAACGACCTGTTTTACCCTGTCCATACCGCCGATATTTCCCGGATTTATACGAATCTTGTCAACACCTGCCGCAGCCGCCTCAATAGCGAGCCTGTAGTCAAAGTGAATGTCGGCAACAAGCGGAATGCTGACTGCCTCCTTTATCGCAGGGATAAGCTTCACAGCCTCCATATCAGGAATTGCCGCACGAATTATCTCACAGCCTGCCTTTTCAAGTTCAACAGCCTGTTTTACGCTTCCTTCGATATCATCTGAACGTGCATTCAGCATTGACTGTATGTAGATGTGCTTTCCGTCAAGGACGCAGTCCCCGACCTTTACAGCTTTGACGTTTCTCATTGTTATCTCCCTTTCACAGAGTTATTTTCATTCCGTCAACCGAAACTTCAACATTTTCAAATATCTGTTTCAGTTCATTTTCATATTCCGCAGGCTCTTTTTCCGCAGGACTGTAATGCGTCAGCCACAGTCTCTTTGCGCCTGCCCTTGAAGCAAGGTCACAGGCATCCTGCATCAGCATATGTCCCTTTTCGTTCATGGACTGCTTTTTGTCGGCTGAACCGTACATACCCTCACAGATGAACAGATCGGCATTTTCAGCAAATCCTACGATTTCATCAAGCGGCAGAGTATCAGTGGTATATGTAACTTTCAGGGCATCCCTTGCCTCATTCGTTACCTGTTCCGTAGTTACGACAGTACCGTCATCAAGAGTTACACTTTCGCCTGAATGAAGCTTTTTCCAGAACTGCACAGGAACTCCGAGAGCCTTTGCCTTATCAGGTGCAAACACAGGTTTCTGCGTCAGTTCAAGATTATATCCGATACATTCAACGCTGTGTTTCAGCGGAATGGTAGTAATGGTCAGCATCTCATCTATCTTATCTGCCTTGAAGCTGACGCTCTCGTTATCAGGCAGAGTGTGGAGTATCACCTCATAAGGCAGATATCCGCAAACCGACATCAGAGATTTTATTGTATCCACGCAGCTTTCAGGAATATACACGTCAAGCGGTTCAGTGCGTGAGCAGTTGCCTATTGAAAGCAGAAGTCCCGGAAGTCCCGTAACGTGGTCAGCGTGGCAGTGTGTGATGAAAAGCATCTCTATTTTGCTCATTTTCAAGCCGAATTCGCCCATTGCGACCTGTGTACCCTCGCCGCAGTCGATAAGAAGTGCTTTTCCGTTTATTTCAGCATACAGGCTTGTGAGATACCTGTCTTTTAATGGGAGCATACCTCCCGTTCCTAACAAACATACATCTATCATTATTTTCCTCCTGTAATTAACCTTACGATGTCGTTATAAGTAGCAAATATCATTATTCCGAACAGCAGAGCCATACCTGCAAGGTGGACATATCCCTCATGTTCAGGCTTGACAGGCTTTCTGCGTACAAGCTCAATGAAGCAGAACAGCAGTCGTCCGCCGTCAAGTCCCGGAATCGGAAGGAGATTGAAAATGCCTACATTTATGGTGATAAGCGATGCCATATAAAGCAGATTGAAAACCTTGTCAGCAAGAGTTTCGCCCTCCTCAGCAGTCTCACTTATCGTGGTAACAACGCCTACAGGGCCGGATAGCTCCTCTTTTTCCATTTTGCCCGAAAGCATCTGTTTAAGCGACAGACCTACAAGGTGCCCCATTGACATGAAGAAATCTCCCGAACCCTTGATAACCGTCAGCGGATTCTTGTCAACATAAACATTGCCGAAGTCCATTGTTCCGCCGTTTTTCGTATCATTGAATTTCACATCGGTAAGCTCAACTTTTTCGCCGTCACGCTCAACAATAACATCATGAGTATCAAGCTTGGTTGTGGCGAAAATATAGTTTATATCGAGAATACTGAAAATTCTTGTACCGTCTATCTTTATGAATTTATCACCGTGTCTCAGACCTGACTCATAGCTTTCAGCGTAATAGGTAACAGAACCATCCTCGTTCTGTTCACCGCTGAATCCGCTTATTTCGGTAGTCGGCACCTTTGCCATCATGCATACCATGCCGACGAGAAGAAGAAAACCGAGAATGAAATTCATCACAGCACCTGCAACAAGTACTATCATACGTTTCCAGAGTTTTGCATTTCTGAAACCTCTTTCGTCATCAGTATCAGAGTCCTCGCCCTCCATTGCACAGTATCCGCCTACAGGCAGAAGTCTCAGAGAATAGGCAGTTTCGCCCTTTTTCTTCTGCAAAAGCTTAGGGCCCATGCCGACTGAAAATTCAAGTACACGTATACCGCTGAGTTTCGCACAGATAAAATGTCCGAATTCGTGCACAGTAACAATAAGTCCGAAAATGATAATTGCTATAACTATACCCATGTGTGATTTATCCTTTCATTGCAGACAGTTATTTTCTGTCTGAAACTATACCCCTGACGTAATCCCTTGCCATAGTATCTGCTTTTGTTACGTCATTATAATCGTTTATATCAAAATATTCAAATTTGTCAAGCGCAGACGATACTATCTCGCCTATTTCGATAAAGCTTATCTCGTCATTAAGGAACGCCCTTACAGCCTCCTCATTTGCCGAATTTACAAGACACGGATATGCTCCGCCACGGGTTATCGCCTCAATTGCGGCTGAAAGGCACTTGAATGTCTCAAAATCAGGCTTATCAAAAGTGAGCTTTCCGTAATCCGTAAGAGACAATCTGCCTGTCGGGCACTCCATTCTGTCAGGATAGAGAAGCGCATACTGTATCGGTATCTTCATGTCAGGTACGCCCATCTGCGCAATTACTGAATAATCGTTGTATTCAACCGCAGAATGAACTACGCTCTGACGGTGAACAACTATCTCTATCTGGTCAGGTTCAAGGTCAAAGAGCCACTTTGCCTCGATAAATTCAAGTCCCTTGTTCATAAGAGTAGCCGAATCGATCGTTATTTTATTGCCCATATCCCAGTTCGGATGTTTGAGAGCCTGAGCCTTTGTGACTGCCCTCAGCTCGTCATAGGTCTTTCCGAAGAACGGGCCGCCTGATGCAGTGAGGATTATTTTACTGAGCTGTTCACGCTTATTTCCCTGCAAGCACTGGAATATAGCCGAATGTTCGCTGTCGATAGGATAAAGCTTTATGCCTTTTTTCTTTACAAGGTCAGTTACAAGCTTTCCGCCTGCAACGAGTGTTTCCTTGTTTGCAAGTGCGACATTTTTGCCTGCCTCCATAGCAGTCAGCGTCGGGAGAAGTCCGACCATGCCGACAACGGAGTTGAGAACAATATCGCTCTCGTCCATGACAGCAATTTTGCAGAGTCCGTCCATACCGCAGAGAACTTTTATATTCGTGTCAGCAAGACGCTCTTTAAGCTCGGCATACTTGTCATCTCTGTAGATGCATACCACTGACGGGCTGTATTTTCTTGCCTGTTGTTCAAGCATATCGATACTGCTGTGAGCGGCAAGTGCTGTGACTTTAATTCCATGCTTCTCGCAGACTTCAAGCGACTGTGTGCCGATAGAGCCTGTTGAGCCGAGAATTGACACTGTTTTTATCATACTTTTCACCTTTTTTCACGGGAATTTACCCTGAATATACGAGCCGCAAAGCAAGCCCATAAATGCGAAAGGGACTATCCGCCAAAAATACGTTTAGTCTCCTTTCATACTTTATTAATCAAAAGTCATTTAACAGTAAACACGCAGAATACAAAATAAGTCGGAAGAACGAAAAGTACGCTGTCAAAACGATCCATAAGACCGCCGTGCCCCGGCATTATCTTTCCGTAATCCTTGAAACCTATCTGACGCTTTACCATTGAAGCCGAAAGGTCACCTATCGTACCTATAACGGCACAAACTGCACCTACGGCAAAGAATACAGGTTCAAATCTGCTGTAGAAAACCGAAAATGCAATTGTATACACAAGACCTGTTGTAACAATGCCGCCGACAAGTCCCTCAACTGTTTTCTTAGGGCTTATCTCAGGACAAAGCTTATGCTTGCCGAGAGTAACGCCTGTGAAATATGCGCCGGTATCAGCTATCCATGCACCGCAGAGTCCCATTACAAGCAGAAAAAGACCGCTTTCTGAATCGAATCGCTCAATACGTATCATTGTTGTCATCGACTGCGGTACGAGCAGCATTGCCGCAAGCACGAAAAATACCTGTTCATAGCGTATTTCCTTGTGCTTTCTCAGCCATGTGATGAATATTGCCGAGGCACAGAGAATGGTTATGCCAAAAATATAAATATTGTATTCATTTGCATAACGCCATGCACAAAATTCACGGTGCGGCGGTACTTCAGAACCGTCAGCCGTAAACTTTGTAAATAAGCCATACAATACCGGCACAGCAACGCCGTAAAGTTCAGCCGCAATAAGTATCGGCATACATTTTTCAAGCTTGACTGCACGGATAAGTTCATACAGCATAACTGCGATTATAGCTGCAACTGCTATCGGCAGAACGGGAGTATCATGAAAATACAGCACTGCACCAATGAGCACAACGCCGACAGCTCCCGAAATTATACGTGTTTTCATCAGACACCTCCGAAGCGGCGATGTCTGCTGTCAAAGTCAATAAGTGCCTTGTCAAGTTCCTGGGGAGTAAAATCAGGCCACAGAATGTCCGTGAAATAGTACTCCGCATATGCACACTGCCAGATGAGGTAATTTGAAAGTCTGAGTTCGCCGCTCGGACGGATAACAAGGTCAACGTCAGGAATGCCCTTTGTGTAAAGCTCATTGGCAATTGACTGCTCATTTATATCCTCAGGCTTGATCTCACCATTTACAGCCTTCTGTGCGAGTATCCTTGCCGCATGGGCAAGCTCGTCACGTCCGCCGTAGTTAACTGCCATCATCAGTGTCATTTCGTCATATTTGGCAGTATCTTCCTCAAGCTTTATCATTTTTTCCTGAAGATCCTCATCAAAGGCAGATTTGTCACCAAGAAAAATCATTCGGGTGTTTTCGCTCAGGAAGTTTCTTACATCGACGATATAATCACGGAAAAGCTCCATGATCGTGTTTACCTCGTCGTCAGGTCTCTGCCAGTTTTCAGTTGAGAAAGCATAGAACGAGATGTTTTTCAGTCCGATATCCTTGCAGTAGCGGACTATTTTCTTGAAATTCTTAGCGCCTTCCCTGTGACCGAAGCTTCTTGGCAGGCCACGTTTTTTTGCCCATCTGCCGTTGCCGTCCATGATAAATCCGACATGATCGGGCAGCTTTTCGGGCAGAAGAATCGCTTCTTTTTCCTTTTTACCGAATAATGCCATAATTCACCAATCAGACAGTCATGATCTCTTTTTCCTTGTCTGCAACAGCCTTGTCAGCCTTGTCGCAGTATTCATCAGTGATCTTCTGTACTTTCTTCTCGCACTCACCGAGATCGTCCTCAGTAATTTCGGAATTCTTCTTCATTTTCTTGAGTTTTTCCATAGTATCACGTCTGATCGAACGGATAGCAACCTTACAGTCCTCACCGATCTTCTTGATATTCTTGCAGAGTTCCTTACGTCTTTCCTCTGTAAGCTGTGGGAAAGCAAGACGGATAACACTGCCGTCGTTTGTAGGATTGATACCGATATCAGAAGCCTGAATAGCCTTCTCGATAGCCTTTAACTGATTCTTCTCCCACGGAGAGATGATGAGGTTGCGTCCCTCTGATACAGAGATAGCAGCCATCTGCTGAATAGGTGTTGGTGAGCCGTAGTAGTCAACAGTTACCTTATCAAGAACGGCAGGATTTGCTCTGCCTGCACGGATAGCTGCAAACTCGTTTCCGAGTGCATTGAGGCTCTTTTCCATTTTTTCTTTAGCAAGATTGATAGTTTCTTTCATTGTAAAACATTCCTTTCGATATTAAATATTAAAGTACTATCTGAACTTAAAAGTAATAATAATTTCGTCGGTCTGCGCCGAGGGAAACAAAAAGAAACGTCCGTAAATCATCGCAAGCTTGATTTACTGCTTCTTAGGGAGACTATGTCTCCCTCGTACACCCTCTGCAAGGGAGCGAGCTGCTCCCTTTACCCCGCAATATCGCCTTCGGCGTTTTATAAAAGTTACAGATAGTGATATTAAAGTACAAGAGTTCCGATATCCTCACCCATAACAGCGTCATAGATATTATCAGGACGTGAGAGGTCAAATACCAGCATTTTCATCTTATTGTCACGGCACATGGTAGCTGCGGTACTGTCCATAACTGCAAGCTGCTCATTAAGCACCTGACTGAATGAGAGTGTATCATATTTCTTTGCATCAGGATACTTATGCGGATCCTTGTCATAAACGCCGTCAACGAGAGTAGCCTTGAGGAATACATCTGCCTCGATCTCAACAGCACGGAGTGAAGCGGCTGTATCAGTTGAGAAGAACGGATTGCCTGTTCCGCAGCCGAAAATAACGACTCTGCCCTTGTTAAGGTGTTTGATAGCCTTATTGCGGATATATGGTTCAGCGACTTGCTGCATCATGATAGCAGTCTGAACACGTACAACGCAGCCGAGTGCCTCAAGCGCATCTGCAATAGCAAGCGCATTCATGGCAGTAGCAAGCATACCGATATGGTCTGCTCTTGTTCTGTCCATAGCGCCGCTTGAACGGCCTCTCCAGAAGTTACCACCTCCGCAGACTACTGCGACCTGAACGCCAGCATCAACGCATCTCTTTATGCTCTTGCAGATATCTGTGATAACATCGAAGTTAAGGCCTGTTTTGTTATCGCCTGCAAGTGCCTCACCACTGACTTTTAATAATACTCTTTTATACTTTGGTTCCATATAGCACCTCACAAAAAATTATCTATGTCTATTTTACACTAATTTCATAATAATGTAAAGTCTATTTTTGAAAAAGTCTGTTTTTTTTCAGATTTTTTCTATTTTTCACATATAAATAATGAATGACAGGCTGAAAACAAATCAAAAAAGCATCTCATAAGCACAATATACAAAAATGTTGAAAATTATTCGTTATACAATTCGTGATTTTATGCTTGACTTTTTCATTTTGCTGTGATATAATATTTAAGTCGGCTGAGGAAAAGTTCAGTAAGACACACGGAGAGGTATCGAAGCGGTCATAACGAGGCGGTCTTGAAAACCGTTTGACTTAACGGTCACGTGGGTTCGAATCCCACCCTCTCCGCCATATTTTTATGCGGATTTACCCAAGTGGTGAAGGGGCTCCCCTGCTAAGGGAGTAGGTCGGGAAACCGGCGCGAGAGTTCAAATCTCTCAATCCGCGCTTATCAAGAAAATAGCTGTATTGCGCAGTTTGCGTGATACAGTTTTTTTATTTTTCCAGAAACAATAAATTTTTTTCAAAAAACACTTGACTTTTCAAATTCACTGTGATATAATATACAAGTCGATTGAAGATAAACCAATCACAAACGGAGAGGTATCGAAGCGGTCATAACGAGGCGGTCTTGAAAACCGTTTGACTTAACGGTCACGTGGGTTCGAATCCCACCCTCTCCGCCATAATATTTTCTGCGGATTTACCCAAGTGGTGAAGGGGCTCCCCTGCTAAGGGAGTAGGTCGGGAAACTGGCGCGAGAGTTCAAATCTCTCAATCCGCGCTTACAGTAAATGATGTCCCACAGGTTTTCTGTGGGATTTTTTATGCGTAAAACTCCCCATGAAACGATCATGGGGAGTTTTTTTTCAGTATGGCTTTTTCCGTCAAGCCAGCCTTTATTCTTCCATCGGCGAAACATAAGCATAATGCGGACATTTATCCTCGCATTTAAGTATGCAGTTCGCACAACCGCAGCAGAATTCAGGCATATCATCAGGCAGCTTTATCACGTCAAATTCGTTATTGCTTTTGCGTCCCCCTTGTGCTGAGTTCCCATAACAGTCAGAATTTTCATTGTTTCTCCCCCACCAAAGTCGTTTTATCTGAATTTTTCCATTCTTATAAGCTGTTCCTCGTCAGGTTCAGTCACACCGTTTTTATATGTATAGCCCATTTTCAGATAAAACGGTACAGCCGTTATTGATGCAGGAATCTCAATTCGTTTTGCACGCAAAAAGTATTCATCATGTTCAAGAACATCAATTATTTTGCGTCCTATGCCCTTGCCCTGATATTCAGGCAGAACAAATATTGTAAAAAGACAGCTTTCATCTTCCTTGCCCCAGAACGGACCGATCGCACCGCAGCCGATAATTTTTTCAGCTTCACATACAACAAAAAAATGTGTCCAGCCTGAACGCTCAATCAGCTTTTTAGCGTTAAGATCATTTTTTATAGAATTTTCAATGAATTCAGACGAATAATCTTTTATGTTTGTCGTTCTGAATGTATATGCTATGACTTCTGCAAGTTCTTTGGCATCATTATTTTCAAATCTTCTTATATTCATTTTTTATTTCTCCTTTTATAAAATAGCCGCACTGAGTTACAACAGTGCGGCTTAAAATCAATAGAAAGTAGCAACAGGCTGTTCGGGCTGATCTGCCTTGCTCATATCCTGCACAAACAGAACAGGGCCTTTTCCACGGTACATCTTGTGCTTCTGTACCTTAATCTTGCCTGTGATATTCACCCAATCCTTATTCTCGGCACTGAATCCATTGTCGTTCTGAGCAACAAGCCAGCAGTACTGGATATCCTCAACACAGCAAGTCATGATATGTCTGCCGATCGCAAATGTATTTTCAGGGAACTTTTTGTCCCTTGCGACAATACCCTTGAAGTGCATTATCTTGCCGTCATACTTGTCAGGATCGTCCATGATATCCCTGTACCAGAGAGCAAAATCCTTGTCCTCAACAGTAACTTCATCAGCCTCAGTGTCAAACGGAAGCGGATCTTCTATGTCGTCATAAGCAACACGTCCGTCAGTATACTCATAAACTATCTCGGAACGGCGTGTTACACCTCTTACAAGCTTGTGATACTCATTCGGATCAAATTTATCGTCAAAACGGTTGAATACTGTCATTTCTGTTACATTCAGCTTATCAACCACAAGACTTCTCATGTTTGAGTTATAGTTCATGAATGTTGTGGCATCCGCAAAGAACATTATCTGTGCAAGAGTGGTCTCCTCCGGCATAGCACCGAAGAAATCCTCCATAGTCCACATACCGTTGAATTCAACAACAACTCTCTCTGCGCCGCTTTCACGGAGTATTTTTGTGAAATTCTCCTCATTGAAATCAGCCTTGTCCTCTATTGTGTGGAAAACGATATTCTTCTTCGGCATTTTTGAAATATCAAATTCCTCAATGCCTTCCTCGCATATCAGCACGAGAGTTTTCTCGCCTTTATTGAAGCGCTTGTCCTCAAGGGTTTCCTGAATGAACTTTGTCTTTCCTGATTCCAGAAATCCCAGAAACAGATATATCGGAATATATTCTTCCTGATTATTCGGCATCTGAATGCTCCTTTCCGTCACGCATTAAAAAGCTCTGCAATTGCATCCTCGTTTATCTTTGAACCGATAACGCAAAGTCTGCCGATAGTGCCTGCCGAACCTGTACGTACATCAGGTACGCCCGGTACATAGTCAAAGTGGATCCACTGACCGTCCTGACCTGCAACAATGCCCTTTGCTCTGAGTATCATGCCGTATTTTTCCTCATTCTGCAATGCTTCAAGAGCGGCAGTAATTTCATCTGCTGTGAATGTCTTTGCAGTTTCTCTGCCCCAGCTTGTGAACACATCATCAGCATGGTGATGGTGATGATGCTCATGATCATGGTCATGACAGCCACAGGTACAGTTTTCGTCATGTTCATGGTGATGATGATGCTCATGTTCGTCATCATCGTGGTCGTGGTCGTGACATCCGCAGGTGCAGTTTTCGTCGTGTTCATGGTGGTGATGATGCTCATGCTCGTCATCATCATGTTCATGGTCGTGGTGATGCTCGTGCTCATCGTCATGATGATGGTGACAGTGCTCATGTTCATCATCATCGTCGTCATCATGATGATGGTGGTGATGATGTTCAGCCTCCTCCAGAAGTTCTTTCAGTTCATCATCAAGAGTATTCTTCTGTGTCATGGCATCTGTAAGCTGTTTGCCTGTAAGCTGATCCCACTCTGTAGTTACGATAGGTGCGGCAGGATTCTTTTCTCTGAGGCTCTTTACGCACTCGTCAAGCTTTTCCTGCGAAAGACCTGATGTATGGCTGAGGATAAGACAGCTTGCATAGGTTATCTGGTTATCGAAGAATTCGCCGAAATTCTTCATGTACATCTTGTACTTCTTGGCATCAACAACTGTTGTGAATCCGTCAAGTTCAACGTCATGAGCATCAATATTCTGTACGGCACGGATAACATCGCTGAGTTTGCCAACGCCTGACGGTTCAATAATGATGCGGTCAGGAGCATAGTCTGCAAGAACTTTTTCAAGTGCCTTGCCGAAATCGCCTACAAGTGAACAGCAGATACAGCCTGAGTTCATTTCTGTTATCTCAACGCCTGCATCCTGAAGGAATCCGCCGTCAATACCTATCTGACCGAATTCGTTCTCGATAAGGACAAGCTTTTCACCGTTATAGCCTTCCTTAATGAGCTTTTTTATAAGTGTAGTTTTTCCGGCTCCAAGGAAGCCTGAAAAAATAGTGATTTTTGTCATTGTCAGTAACACTTCTTTCTGAATAATAATAACCTATGATTTTGCATCCGAACGGAAGCTATGTATTTTATTATATCACACCTGAAATAATAAATCAAGGCTGAAAAGATACTATTTTAAACGCCTTTTTATTTTTCTTATAGTGTATTTTGTACGCAGAATGACCGCCCTCACCCAGAAAAAATCGCACCACAGATGCACATACGCCTTGTATTTTCTGTCGGTGACAGAGACTTCCTTTCCTTCACGGATAACCGCCGTCAGCACACCTATGATATGCCTGTCCGAAATGCCGTATTCCCTTTGCCAGCGGTTATCGCCGCATATCACATAATCGTCTTTCCTGACTTTAAGTATCCTGTGAAGAACATATTGTCCGCTGTCTCTTTTGTAAAGCGGCACGTCATATTTTTTCAGTCTGCCGTTCACAGCGGATATCACCATTACATCCCGCCCCTGACGGATAAGCGGATTCATGCTGTCACCCACATTCGTATATACAAGTTTGCCGCTTCGCTTTATTTCTTCTTCAAAAGTCGTAGTGTTCATTTTTTCTTTTTTCCTGCGGCAATAAATCCGATAATGCCTGCCACTGCAAGAACTGCAATAACGGCAGCAGCTATCGGCAGTGCAGAACTGCTTTTTTCTTTTTTGTCCTTTTCAGATTTTGCTGTACTTTTTTTCTGTGTGGTTGTTTCTGTTGTTTCTGATGAAGTTTCAGTGCCGTCAGCCGTTGTTTCGTTGGTTTTTCCGTCGGATGTTTCTGTTGTTACTTTTTCAGCCTCTGTTTTTTGGGCAGATGTAGTAACCTTCACATTAACTGACAGATCCGAACCTTTCTCATCAATAACAGGAAGTTCAATTTCTTCATCCGTATCTACAGGCTGTGCGGTAACAGGTGGTTCCTCATGAGGCGCTGTTTCAGGCTGTGAGATCTCATCGTCCTGAGACTGTTCGATATCTTCTATCGGCACAAACGGAAGCTCTATGCTGGCATATGCAGGCGAACAAGCCGCCATTGCCGCTGTAATGCATATTATAAATGCTGTAATTTTTCGTTTCAAAATCATCGCTCCTTTCAGCAATATGATAATTATACCACATATGTTTTATTTTATCAAGTAAATTATTGTTTTTTCCCACGGCAGCAGTTTCTTTCATGCCGCCTTATTACAGACCAAAATTGTGAGACGTGCTTTTTGCAGGGCTGCCTTAACGGCGGTACTTATATAGAAACTTTATGCTTATTATTGAGGGAAACCCTTTTGAAAAAGGGTTGGCTGATGCCCGCCCCCCTCTGTCACAGGGTGACACCTCCCCACCCGGTGGGGAGTCGCCCTCAAACTCCCTTCCTAAAACTTTTGGGTGTTTATAATACTGAAAGTCTTTGGAAAGGGGTTCGGGGAAGAACCTTTCCTCAGAAAGGTTTGCCCCGATAGAAAGTAAAAACTTCT
>JAZUGG010000027.1:0-8592 GCA_045641105.1 Ruminococcus sp.
TTTGAGTAAGAAAAAGCAGATAGGTACAGTAGATGCAAGAAAAGCCATCGAAGGCGTGCTTTCGCACTACGAGAGGGCTTGACGCAGCAGATGCTGTGCATAGCTGCTTTTTCTCAGAAGGGGTTTTTAGAGGTGCCCTTATATAGCTGTATATCATCATTTTCAGGCAGTTTACGGTAAAGCGTGAACCACATGGTAAGAAAACAGGCGGCGCCGCCGAAAAGATTTGATACAGGTTCGGCAAGGAAAACGCCTTTTACACCAAAGCCGATGCGTGGCAGAATTATCGTAAGCGGAACGACAATTATCGCCTTTCGCAGAAGTGAAAAGAAGATGGCACGTTTCGTACAGCCGAGTGCGACAAATGTCGATTGACCTGCAAACTGCATGGACATGAAGCAAAAGCCGAAAAAATACAGTTTGAGTGAACTTACGCCCATGTTTATCATTTCGCTGTCCGAGGTGAAAACTGACATGAGAAAATGCGGAATGAGCAGTACAGCCGCCCATGCTATGACTGTATAGACAAAGCCTATACTTGCTGTAAATTTTATTCCTTCACGTACACGGCTGTATTTTTTTGCACCATAATTATAGCTGATAACAGGCTGTGAACCGTTAGTCAGGCTGTTTATCGGGAGCATGAAAATGTCACGTATAGAATTTAGCACAGTCATTATGCCGACATATATATCGCCGCCGAAATCTTTAAGGGTAAGATTGCTGACTATCTGCACGAGACAGCTTGTAGCCTGCATTATAAAACCTGCGAGACCTACGGCGATTATTCGTGAGACAAGGGCAGGATCAGGAATAAGATATTCCTTTTTTATGCGGTATGTATTATTTTTGCCAAAAAGAAAAAGCATTACCCATACAGCGGATACTGCCTGACTGATCACAGTTGCTATTGCAGCGCCTTCAATTCCCATATCAAAGGCAAAAATAAAAAGCGGATCAAGAACGAGATTGAGAGCCGCACCTATAAATATGGTAAGCATACCTGTTTTCGGATAGCCCTGAGCGTTTATGAATCCGTTAAGACCTGTTGAGAGCATTGAGAATGTCGTGCCGAAAAGGTAGATTTTAAGGTATCTGTCAGCATAGCGGAATGATTCGTCGCTTGCGCCGAATGCATAGAGAACAGGCTTGCGGAATATGAAACAAACGGCAAAGAGAATGAATGAACTTGCAGTCAGAAGCATGAGACAATGGGAAAGAATCTTTTCAGCTTTTATGTTTTCTTTAGCGCCTCTTGCAATAGAAAACAGGGGAGTGCCGCCCATTCCGAACAGGTTTGTGAATGCGGCAATAAGTGTAGTAAGCGGAAAAGCAAGACCGATACCCGTAAGTGCGATGCTTCCGATATCATGCAGATGACCGATATATATCCTGTCAACCACATTATACAACAATTGAACAAGCTGGGCAAACAAAAGCGGAACAGATTGTGAGACAATGTTCCGCCATGTTCTGCCTTCTGAAAAATTTCCTGTCATTCCTCAAAAATACCGTCAGGATTGATGAGACTGCGCTGAACATGAGTTTCAAGGTCAGCAAGTCTTGTCGGGAGCGGAATATGGCTCTCGTCAGTTACAAGACTCATAACGATATCCGTAGCGGTTTCCAATGAGATATTATTGCCTATTGAAACAAATACAGGCTTTACGTTGGCATGGGTTCTGAGTGCCCTGCCGTATACCTCATCATTTATTACAATGTCAGTATAGCTTCCTGCCTCCGCCTCCGGCTCAATGTAGTCGGTTTTTTTGTCAACACGGTAATATGATTTTGCTACTCCGATAGTAGGCTTTCCAAGGAAGAAGGATGCGTGAGTTGCAAGTCCCATATGGCGTGGGTGGAGATAGCCGTTGCCGTCAAAAATATAAAGATCAGGTGTAGTTTCAAGCAGAGCTGCGGTCTTTTCTACAAGCGGAAGCTCACGGAAAGCGAGAAATCCGGGTAAATAAGGAACAGTTATTCTGCCGCTGTAATGCTTGGTTTCAATTGTTTCATGAGTTTTTATGTCAATGATCACGATGCAGCACACCGCATATTCTTCCTCATTTTCCTGCCAGTAGGCAAGGTCAACACCGGCAACTGTTTTTATGTCATTCATAGCGAAGCTGTCAGAGCAATTGATTTTTTCTTTTAGTGAGTTTTGTCTTTCAAGTAGTTCAGATTGTTTGTCATCAAAAAATTCCATATCTTTTCCTCCTTTACGGATCATGGCACACCGCACAATATTATGCAGCAGTGCTTTGATTTTTATATATGTCATTATATCACAAATAAAATACGATGTCAACTTTATAATTAAAAATAATTACTTTAAAATACTGCTTTATGCGAAAAACTGTACTAAAACTATTACGAAACGTATATATTTGGAGCATTTTTGCAACACTAAACACAAAAATTGTTAAAAATGCACATATAATAATGCTTTTTTATATTTAAAAATTAGAAAGTGGGGGAATAAACTTGACACATTCATTATAATTTAGTATAATGTACATATAAGGTAATATATATTTAGCTGTTTATTGAAAAATGAGAAGTTTTTCAGGCCATTTTTTGATAGAAAAGTTAAACAGATTAATTATAAGAGGTGAATTGCCCAATGGGAAAGAAAAGCAACGTCATTACAAATATCGTAATTATCCTGTTTATTATAGTCGGTTTTGCAGGAATGGCACTGATTATTTCGCAGTATTCAAGCGTTATCGATAAGGATACTGCGGCAAAGCAGTATTTGCAGGAAGATTCAATATACAAGCACTCTCTTGAAACCGATCTGTGTATCGCAATAAATCTTGGAAGAAATTCAAAGAATACAGAGGATACATCCCAGATAGATGAGTATCTTGAAAAGGTTGACAGCTACCTTCAGCAGAGTGCCGATGTAATGGCAAAATATGAGAAAATTGAAAAATCAAAGGAAGAAGAAAATGTTTTCCTGAACGTAAAAACCTGTATGGGACAGTATACGTCAACGATACAGAATGAGATACTGCCGCAGATAGAAGCCAAACATTATGAAAGTGCCAATTCAATATATTTTGAAAAGTTCGTAGTTTCAAGAAACAAGCTTGATGACTATGTAGCAGAATTGCTTGCTCTGACGCAGTCAACTATTGATAAGAACTATAAATCAGTCGTTACAAAGACCAGACTTCTTCAGGTATTCTTTACAATATTCGGAGTTATCATTCTCGTTATCGTAAATCTTGTTGAAAAAGGCAGGGAAAAAATGGCGAAAAACCTTGCAGAAGAAACTGCAAAGACTCAACAGGCACTTTCGTCACTCAATACCGCAGTTTTCAACGATACGCTTACCAATACCAACAATCGTTTCTCGTTTATGGTTGAATACGGCAGCGGAAAAACAACGATAGATAAATCTGAAATTTATTACTTCATGATGCTTGACATCAAGGATTTCAGCGGTATCAACATTTCCAACGGAAATGATACAGGCGATCAGCTTCTTAAGCAGACCGTTGAAAGAATAAAGGCAGTTTCTGCGGATATTCCTCTTTTCAGAACGGGTTCTGATGAATTTGTCATCGTAATCAAAGAAAAGAGCGAAAGCGGAAGCTTTGAACGTGCTAAGGTCATTGCAGACCGTATCTATGATTCGCTGTCAATGCCGTATATAATAAACAATATTTCATTGAAAGTCAAATATTCAGCAGCTATGGTCAAAAAGAGCGGACCTCTTGCCGTAGATTCAGAAATTCTCGGCGAAATGAAGCAGCTTATGCTTGAGGGCGAACGCAATCCGTCAGGAAAATGGAGTTACGGTTCTTTATGATCAACTAAAAGTGAAAGAAAGGAATTAGGTTATGAGAGTAAAAAGAGTTTTAGCATTAGTTTGTGCAGCAGCATGTACTTTGTCACTGGTTTCGTGTTCAAATCCATTTAAGAAAGAAGAAGTAAAGCTTACTGTATGGAACATGGAAGATCAGGATTTCCTTGAAAAAATGGGCAAGGAATTTGCAGAGAAATATAAGAAGGATGCTGTGATTGAAATAGTTATAGGTGATAAGCCTGAAAGTTCAATGACTGATTATATCGCAGAACATCCTGATGAAGCACCTGATATACTTTATTTTGCTGATGATCAGTTTGAACAGTTTTTAAATGCAAATTATCTCGAACCTGTTATCAATAAGGATCAGATTGTTGAAGATAACGGCGGAATGAATGCAGGTGTACTTAAATGCATCTACAAGGGCGGAAAATACTATGCTTATCCTCTTACCGCAGGAAACGGATATTTCCTTTTCTATAATGCGCAATACTATGATGAAAAAGACGTTGAAAAGCTTGATGACGTTCTTGACATTGCTGCTGAAAACGGCAAGTATTTCGCTATGGACTGGTCAAGCGGCTGGTATACATATTCATTCTTCGGCGGCGCAGGTCTGACAGCAAAATCAGATTCGCTCTGTACATATAACGCTTGTGACTGGAATTCAATGGACGGCACATACAAGGGCGTTGATGTCTGTGAAGCAATGCTTGATATCAGCAAAAGCAAGGGATTCCGCAATTGCGTTGACGATGATATGATAGCCGGTGCAAAAGACGGAAGTGTCATTGCTCTCGTAAGCGGTCAGTGGGATTCTGAAAATCTTACAGAAGCATGGGGCGACAATCTTCGTGCAGTTAAGCTGCCGACATTCACTATCAACGGAAATCAGGAACAGATGGCTGCATTTATCGGTTATAAGTATGCGGGTGTTTATTCAGGTTCAAAGAATGTTGAGTGGGCAGGAAAATTTGCAGCATATATTTCTGACTATGATCATCAGGTTCAGAGATTTGGCGTAACCGGTGAATGTCCGTCAAATGTCAAGGCTATGGAAGCTAATGAGGTTCAGCAGTCACCGGCTGTAGTTGCAATTGCACAACAGGCACCGTATTCAGTGGAACAGCGTCTTGCAGGCGCATACTGGACACCGGCATCAACACTCGGAACGATTCTCGCATCAGGCAACCCTGACAAGAGAAATCTTCAGGAACTTCTCGATGAAACGGTTGAACAGATCACAGTAATGCCAGAGGAGTAATAGTCCATTTATATAAGGAGCAATGAGGACAGATTGGCTGTCCTCATTGCTTTTTTCATTTCAGGCAGTATTGTATTAAGGGCATCTCTAAAAACCCATTTTGAGTAAGAAAAAACAGATAGGTACAGTATATGCAAGAAAAGCCATTGAAGGCGTGCTTTCGCACTACGAGATGGCTTGACGCAGCAGATGCTGTGCATAGCTGCTTTTTCTCAGAAGGGGTTTTTAGAGGTGCCCTTAAGAAAAAATTAAGAAATCCATCTGTTTCAGATTAAGAAATGCACGTTATAATGAAATCACACTAAGAGAAAGGAGTGCGATGAAATATGATTGTTGCAAAAAATCCTGAAATGGAGTATAATTAGTAAAAATATTCTTAGGGAGATAATATAATGAGATCACTTGAAAATGCATCAGTTCTTGTCGTAGATGATGACCATGATATCGTTAACGCAATCGCAAAGCTTCTTGAAAAAGAGGGGTACACAATACATAAGGCATACAACGGACTTGAGGCTATAGACAGCCTTATGCAGAATGAGATAGACCTTATTCTCATTGATGTCATGATGCCGAAAATGGACGGACTATCTGCCATGATGAAAATACGTACAATGAAAAATATCCCGATAATAGTGCTTTCTGCAAAATCCGAGGATACTGACAAGATTCTCGGACTTTCAATGGGGGCTGACGACTATATCACGAAGCCGTATAATCCGATGGAGCTTGCCGCAAGAGTTACCTCAAATCTCAGGCGTTATCTCTCACTTGGTGCGGCTGACAGCAAACAGCATGGCAACTCAATAAAAAATGGCGGATTAATGATAGATTTTGATGAAAAACAGCTTTACCTTGACGGAGAGCCTGTAAAGCTGACGGCTACTGAATATCGGATAATGGAGTTCCTTATGAAAAATGCGGGGAGAGTATTTTCTGCGGAGCAGATATATGAAAGAGTATGGAACGAGGAATCATTTTCAGTGGAAAATACGGTCATGGTGCATATACGCCATATACGTGAAAAAATCGAGATAAATCCGAAAGAACCACGTTATCTTAAAGTGGTATGGGGAATAGGCTACAAAATAGAAAAACTGAACGGAGGGATTTGATGAATTTCCTTAAAAATAAAGCTACACGTATTGCTGCGGCACTGCTTATGGTTATTTCAGTAGCAGTCAGTCTGGCTTTTTGCAGCAGTGCGTGGTATGACTATGACAAAACTTTCAGGCGGATGCAGAATATAGAAAATGGAAAGCTTGTGGAATATCATGAAGAAATGTATAAGGTCAGTCATAAACTCTGGCTTTTTGACAAGCTGTATGTGAGAAATCTTGATGATGACGGAAAGCTGACAGGAAACAAATTCTATCAGCAGTCAATTATTGAAAATCTTAAAGCAGCCGGTCTTATGGATGAAAAAGGCAATATAACACTTCCTGAAACAGATGTAGTAAATTATGCAATAGGCTGGGAAGGCATAGTATTTTCAAATTTTGATGATGATTTCAGCTTTGATAATGCAGAGGACAACATTTATGCATATATCGGCACCAGATATATGCATAGATATTACAGCAACGTGATTTTAGATGTTCAATTTTATGACTGCAACTGGTACAGCAACATGGAAGGCATGGAATATTTCTATGACGGAGACAGAGGCTATGCGGTCTTTGATTATGATACATCAAAGCTTGAAAGCTATAAGGACAGACTCGGTGCAAAGATATATATAAATGAGGACGGCACAACGCCTATTCCTTCTGACCGCAATACAGATTTCAATGGCCTTTCTTTTGACGCTGAGGTTAAGGAAGACGGAAATGTATATGCAAACTGTAATTATGAATCTTTCAACGGCGAAGAACCATATGGCTATATGTATATCTGTCCTGTTGATAAGATAATCAAGGAACATGAAACGATTAATTCAGAATGCAGCATAGCAGAAACCAAATTTGAAAACCATTTGATGCAGATTATTCCATTAGTGGGATTTGCTGTGATACTTGCGCTGTATCTCCTTATTGCAGGCGGATATGATACAAAAACCGGCAAATTCAGGCTTGGAGCGATCGACAAAATATGGGCAGAGCTTTATGCGGCACTTATCTTTGCATTGTTTATAGCTTTTGTTGGATTTTTACAGGAGATAGCCAATATTGCTGATAATATAGCAATGCAGAAAATGACATTCATTTTACTGGTGACATCAGTCTTGACAGCTATATACACTGTGGGCTTTGTATGTGTAAACAGCATTATTACAAGGCTGAAATGCAGAAGCCTTATAGATACGTCGCTTTGTGGCAAAATTATAAAGAAATTCTTCCGCTTATCAAAGGAAGAATATAAACGAATAGAAGAAAGTTTATCAAATAAAGAAAAATACAGAAACGATGTCTTTGTAAGAAGATTTACTGTCAGAACATTGCTTTTCACGATTGCAGGCATAATGGTCTGCCTGATATCAGTATTCTGGGCGGTTGAAGTACTGCCGTTCTTAGCGCTTGCAGTTATTGCGGTATTCTACTATTTCAACATGAAAGACCTCAGAGAACTCTCGAAGCTTGGTGAGCACGTTGCGAATATAAGCAAGGGCGATTATTCACCTGTACTTGTGGAAAAGACCAGTGCTATTTATTCAATGACCGAAAATCTCAACAATATGGCAGAGGGCATTGAAAAAGTTGTTGAAAAACAGGTCAGCGCAGAACGCATGAAAATTGACCTTGTCACTAACGTTTCGCATGACCTTAAAACGCCTCTGACCTCGATAGTCAGCTATGTTGACCTTCTTTCACAGGAGGAGCTTTCACCTGCGGCACAGGACTATGTGAAGATACTCGAAACCAAAACCGACCGTCTGCGAGACATAGTGGCTGACCTTTTCGATATTGCAAAGGCTACCAGCAAAAATGACATAAAGCTTGAACAGATAGATGCTGTAGTGCTGACAAAACAGGTTCTCGGCGATATGGAGGACAAGATAAAAAAGAGCGGCAGAAAGCTTGTAACTGATATAATCCCTGAAAAAGCACCTATAATTGCTGAGGGAAAAAAGCTATACCGTGTACTTCAGAATGTTATTGACAATGCGCTGAAATATTCACTTGAAGGCACAAGAGTATTCCTGAAGCTTACTGAAAATGACGGAACAGTATGCATAGAACTGAGAAACACCGCATCTTATGAGATGAAATTCACACCTGAGGAAATTACTGAAAGATTTGCCCGTGGTGATAAATCAAGAACCTCCGAAGGAAGCGGCCTTGGTCTGTCAATAGCAAAAAGCTTCACAGAAGCATGCGGCGGACAGTTTGCCGTTGATATTGACGGCGATGTCTTTGAAATCTTCATCAGATTCAGTCTCCTTACATAATACAACAGCAAAAAAGGCAGATACCATAACGGCGGTACTTATATAGAAACTTTATGCTTATTATTGAGGGAAACCCTTTTGAAAAAGGGTTCTCCCTCAAACTCCCTTCCTAAAACTTTTGGGTGT